>CAZYSW010000175.1:0-10750 GCA_964650105.1 uncultured Nannocystaceae bacterium | reverse complement strand
CACCGCGACTTCAAGCCGGACAACGTGCTCATCGGGACCGACGGTCGCGTGCGGGTGCTCGACTTCGGGTTGGCGCGCGTCTCGTCGGATCCGGTCGTGGCGCCCACGGAAGGCGCCGACACCGCGAGCACCGACCGGCTGGGGCTTCGCCTCACGCGAACCGGTGCGGTCATGGGCACGCCGGCGTACATGTCCCCCGAGCAGCACCTGGGCCGCCCCGCCGATGCGCGGTCGGATCAGTTCTCGTTTTGCGTGGCGTTGTTCGAGGGGCTGTACGGCGTCCGACCGTTCGAGGGCAAGACGCTCCCGGAGCTGGTGGACAACGTGATTGCCGGGCTGGTGCGCGTGCCGGCGGGGACGGCCCGCGTCCCCGCGCACGTGCAGCGAGCCGTCTTGCGCGGCCTGTCGTCGCGCGTGGACGAGCGCTTCGAGAGCATGGACGCGCTGCTCGAGGCGCTGGGGCGCGATCCGTATGCGCGGGTGCGGTGGGCAGGGCTGGTAGTCGTGGTGGGGTCGGTGGCGAGCGCGGCGACGTTCGTGCTGGGCGACTTCTCGGTCGAGGCGTGCTCCGACGTGCGGGCCGAGCTGGCCGACGTGTGGGACGAGGGCCGGCGCGCCGAGGTGGAGCGTGCGTTTCTGGGTACCTCGGTGCCCTTCGCCGCGGACGTCTGGCGCACGACGGCGACGATGCTCGACGCGTACGCAACGCGGTGGGTCGAGACGCGCGCGCGGGTCTGTGCGGCCTCGTTGGTCTCCGCGTCCGAGGCCCTCGCGGTACGACAAAGCGCGTGTCTGGACGCGCGCAGGGCCGAGCTGCAGGCCTTGACGAGGCTGCTCGCCCAGGCCGATGCCGAGCTCGTGGCGCAGGCCGTCGGCGCGGTCTCCAACCTGACCGACCTGTCGAGCTGCGAGGACGCGCGTCGTCTCGAAGCGTGGGCGGCACCCCAGAGCGCCGAGGCCCGACAAGAGCGAGCCCAGACCAGGGCGCAGTTGGCGGGTGCCAAGGCTGCGGGTCTGGTCGGCCGCTACGACGAGGCCATCGCCGTCGCCGACGCCGTGGTCGGCAAGAGCCGCATCCTGTCGGACCCAGGTCTCGAGGCGGCGGCGTTGCTGGTGCGCGGCCAGTACGAGGAGCGCTCGGGTGACCCCGCGCGGGCCGAGCAGACCCTACGGGAAGCGATGGCACGAGCCGGGCACGCGCAGGATCACGTCGGGCACGTGCGCGCGTCGATCATCTTGGTCTACGTGCTCGGGCAGCAAAAGCGCGTGGAGGAGGCCAAGGCCGCGGCCGCCGAAGCGCGCGCGATCCTGCGGGTCATCGGCAGCGATCCCGTGCTGGAGGCGGAGCTCGATCAGAACCTGGGGACGGTGCTGCACGTGGCCGGCAGCGATCGGGAGGCGCTGGCGCTGCACCAGCGCTCGCTGCAGACCTACCGGCGGTTGTACGGCGAGCAGCACCCCGCGGTGGCCAAACAACACGCGAACATCGGGGCCTGTGCGAGCATGCTGGACCGGACGGCCGACGCCGAGCTCCACCTGCGCAAGGCGATCGACGGCATGCGAGCGGTCCTCGGACCCGACCACCCTTCGCTCGCCACTGCGCACGGCAGTCTCGGTCTGCACCTCGCGCGGGTGGGCCGGCACGACGAGGCGGTGTCGCACTTGCGGGAGTCGCTGCGGGTGCGCGAGCGCAACCTGGCCGGTGAGCACCCCGCCGTGGCCCGCACCCTCTACAACCTGGCCTGGAGCCTGTACATGGCGGGTCGTTACGAGGAGGCGCGAACCGAGGCGCTGCGGAGCCTGCAGATGAAGGAAAAGGAGCTGCCCGAAGACGATCCGGGGCTCGTCGCGTGGTGGAAGCTTCTGGCGGGCATCGAGCTCATGCTCGAGCATCGTGAGCAGGCCCGGGCGCTGTTCGAGAAGGCCATCGCCGTTCGGCAGCGAGAGCAGGACGATCCGCCCGATCTCGCCGTCTTGCAGTATCACCTGTCGCGCACCCTCTACCCCGACGACCCCGCGCGGGCGCGAGCGCTGGCGCGCGAGGCCTCGGAGCGGGCGCCGGACGACGTGACGCTACGGGGGTGGCTCGGTCTCGTCGACAGCGTGGAGCTGTTGCGCACCGCCCGTGGGCGGTGAAGGGGGGCGCGCGCGCTCAGTCGTGCGGCCAGGGATTGGGCGGGTTCTTGTGAGGCGGAGGGTTTTCGGCTCCCCGCGCACGGAGGTTGGCGACGAACATGTCGATGTAGCGGAGGTCGTCGGCGATGTCGGCGTCCATGTTGCGGGTGTCCCAGGCCGCCACGCTGTCGCGCAACGGGAGCAGGACGCCGAGGGCACCTTGATCGTCGCCGATCGCCGCCCGCGTGGCCGCCATCTCGAAGCCCGCGTAGATGTTGAGCATCACGAACGCCTTCTCCACCCCGGCGTCGTCGAACAGGCCCTCCTCGGGGGTTTCGCCGGGACGCAGCGGCGACTCGATGCGAACCGACTGCGCCACGATCTCGTCGCTTCCCGGCACCCGGTAGGTCATGGTGATCTGGCCCACGGTCCCGGGGACCTCGACGTCGCCTTCGGTCTGGGGCACCAGCTCCGCGAGGATGGCTCCGCCGCCTCCACGCCGCCCGCCCGCGTCGTCGTCCACCGACGTGCGGTGGGCGATCTGCACGGTCGGAATGTCGATGAAGGCCACGTCGTCCGCGATGCCGAAGAGCTTCGTGCCGTAGATGGCCCGCAGCGCATAGCCGCCGTCGACGTCGAGATCGATCCGCACGTCCTCGGCCAGCGGCACCAGGAAGGTTCGGACCTCCTCCTCGAACACCTCCTGAACCGCCGCGGGGTCCTCCAGGAAGTAGAACGCACCGCTTCCGCCCTCGGCGAGGCGCCGCATGAGCTCCGGATCGAACGAGTCGCCCATCCCGATGGTGGTCAGCGCGTAGCCGACCTCGTTGTATCGGGTCGACATCTCGATCAGCCGCTCGTCGTCGACGATGCCGGCGGTGGCCACGCCGTCCGAGAGCAGGATCACCCGGTTTTGCAGGCCGGGCTCGGCGTACGCGGCCACCACGTCGTACGCGGTCCGCAGCCCGTCGTAGAGGTTCGTCTTCCCGCCGGCCTGAAGCTTGGCGATCGCCAGCTCCAGCTCGGCGTTGGTGCCGTCCACAGCCTCGACGAGGACCGTGGCCTGGTCGTCGAACTTCACCAGGCTCACGCGATCGCCCGCCTGGATGTCGTCCAGCATGCGAAACAGCCCCTCTCGCACGTAGCTCATGCTCTGGCCGCGCATCGAGCCACTGGTGTCGATGGCGATCACCAGGTTGAGCGGCGGTCGCTCGAGGGTCGCCGGATCGATGGGCGTGTTCATGCCCAGGAGGACCAGGGTGCAGTTCGATCCGCTGATCATGTTGCCCATCACGCCCAGGCGTCCGTGGATGCACACGTCGTTGCCGCAGTCGGGCGGGGGCAGCTCGATCTTGTGCTCGTTGAAAAAGCCCACGTCGTCGATGGTCTCGGGTCCGGGGATCTCTCCGGCCTCCAAGATGGCCCGAAACTGCCCGAAGTCCTGCGCGCCTCCTTGCCCCACGCCGGCCCCCGACGCTCCACCGGAATCGGCCGCGTCGACGGCACATGCCGAGATCAGCACCGCCAGTCCGGCCACGACGAGGGAGGCACGCGCGTGCTCGCCAAGGGAACGATTGCTCATGATTGCGATCCTTTCTTCACGCTGGGTGGGATGGATGGCTCAGAGGTCCTCGACGACGGCCACGAGCTCCACGTCGAGACCGAGCTCGTCGCTGCCGCGCTCGCAGCTGGCGACGAGGGCCAGGCGCTCTTCGGCCCAGGGGATCCACAGCTCGACCGTTCGGGTTTCCGATTCGAGGAGCAGCGGTTCGAGACCGGGTCGAAGGCTCGCGGCCTCGAACCCGGGCCCTCCGACGAGGACCTCGACGGGACGGGCGACGGTTCCGCACGCCGCGTCGACCGAGGGGGCGCACTCGTAGTCGGGGCGATAGGCCAGCTCGAGGCCGAGCAGCTCGGGGTCGAGCGGTCGTCGACCGCGGGCCACCAACATCGACAGACCGGGCTCGTCTTCGGCGCTCGACCGCGACAACACCAGGACCTCGGTGCCGACGAAACCGCCGGGGATGGACACGTCGACGCGATCGCCCGGTGCGAAGGGGAAGCTCCCGGACGGGACGCACAGATAGATGCGCTCGGTGAGCCCCGGGTCCTCGACCGACCCGATGCCGAGGTCGAGCGCGAGGCAACCGTCCACACCCGCGTCCACCGCGAGCAGGGTCCACGCGCCAACCGGGCGATCGCTCCAGTCGATGCGGTCACGAACCGGGCGCGGCGCACAGATCTCGCCCGTCGCGGGTGTTTCCGTAGGGGTGAACACGATGTCGAGCTGGCTTCGGAGCGTGCGCTGGCCGTCGTCGTCGAGCTCGATCGAGACCCAGCCGCGCGCCACCGGGTCGATGCCCTGCCCGGGGATCCAGCTTTCGGCGACGATCGTCTCCTTCCAGAACAGAACGGCCGGAGGGAGGTCGTCGGCGTCCACCCAGGCGGCGTGACATGGGCGCCGTGGCGCGTCTTCGTCGAGCACCGTGAGGTTCGCGTCGGCGGCGACCGTCCAGCTTCGGGCGCGCCCGAAGAGCGGCTCGGTCAACAGTCGGCCCGGATCCTTCCCCACCTCGCCGCAGTCCAGCTCGACATCTTCGCGCAGCGGTCGGATCCGCACCACGATCGCCTCGTCGCTCTCGTTGTGGAGGTAGATGGTCCCGAACAGGTCCTGGAACACCACTGGCTCGGGCGGAGGGCTGGTCGCGATGCAGCACAGCATGCCGACGCTGGCGGCAGCGAGCTGAGCGGAGCGTTCGAGCAGCCGTCGCGGTCGGACGCCCATGGCCCGGCCGAGCACGCGGTGGCTGACCACCAACATCGGCAGGGCGACGAGGTCGGTGGGATCGCACACGATGGCCCAGGGCATCGCCACCGCCGCCATCACGGCGCTCCACCAGGCGGCGGCCACCGTCGAGAGCTGGATCGCCGTGAAGACGGCGCCGACGGCCAGGTGGGTGGCGAGCCAACCTCGTCGCCCGCGAACGCCCGTCAGCGCCGCCAGGAGGGCGGGTGCGACCAGTAGCCCGGCGAAGTCGCTGAGCTTGCCGGTGACCATCGCGGGCAAGAGGCCCGCGCCCTTGAGCACGTGGTCGTTGACCGCCAGGACCGTGAGCGCGCCCAGCCACGCCGGATGGAGCAAGGCACGCGCGGGAGACAGGTGATCGGGGAGCGAGGCAGGCGACATCACGGGGCTCCGAAAGCTCGGGTGTGCACCGGTAGTGCCGGCCCCGGTCGGAACGATCACGTCCGGTTCGCGCGCGATCGCCGACGGCGGAGATCCTGCCCATGCTGCACAATTGGCGGGCCGCGGCGGGCGGTTGAGCTATCGTTGACGGCATGCGTCGCTTGATTTGGCTCGTACTGTGGGGTGCCGCGTGCGGAAGCAACGATGCGGGCGGGGGTGCGGACGACCTCGGAGCCCCGATGGCGACCGACCCCACCTTGCCGGCGAGCTGTCATGGGTCGACCGGCACGCAGTGCGACACCGACGGGCCGATGGACGATCAGTGTCGCTCGAGCGACGACTGTCCGGGCAGTGCGGTCTGCGTGGCCCCCTACGGGGACGCGCGGGGGTACTACGTCTGTCAAGCATTGTGCGTCCCGTTGCAGGACGACACCCAATGGTGCGCCGACGATGCGGCGTGCTGCGACAGCTCGGCGCGCTGCTCGGCGCGCGGCTACTGCCTGCAAAGCGACAGGGGATCGACGTCGACCGCGACCAGCGACGGTTCGACGGGAGCGAGCACCTCGACGGGCGATCCGACCGACACGACGACCGGCTCTACCGACACCTCGTCGGATGATGCGACGAGCGGAACCACGCACGGGTGATCGTGATGCGACCGCGACCGAAAATCTCCGACTTGACCCTTGCGGCTGCGCTCGTCGCGTGCTCCGTCGGCGCGGACGACCTCACCAATCCCATGCCCGAGCCCCAGGAGCCGCCGTGGTCTTGCGGGGATTCGGGCACTGACGGGTGCCAGACCGCGACGGGGCTCGTCGAGCAAGGGACGTCGGACGGTCCGTGGGACGGCGACGGCGCGTGCATGTCGAGCGACGACTGTCCGTCGGGGGTCTGCATCGCGGACTTCATCGATCGCGAGCGACGGCCCTTCGAGTGCGTCGCCACCTGCATCGGGATCATGGACGAAGCCCACTGGTGTGCCGACGACGCGGCGTGCTGCGACCCGCGGGCGCGCTGCTCGAACCGGGGCTACTGCATCGTGGATGACGACCCGGACACGAGCAGCACCAGCGGCAGCACCGACGACCCGACGTCGGGCGCGGACACGACCGGCTGAGATGGCTTCGCCAAAGCGCCGGGCCTAGGCGTCGGTGTCGCGTCTTCTCCGGCGGGGGTTTCGGAAGGCCATCACGAACAGGGGGAGGGCGAGCAGAGGCGGCAGCAAGCGCAAGGTGGGCAGCACGAGCTCGCTCCAGGTGTGGTGGAGCTCCAGGTCGAGGCCCCAGGGCTCCTCGTCGACGGGCGTGCGGGGAAACACGGTCGTGCTTCGGGCCTCGTCGAGCTGTGCAATCCGCTGGGTTCGGTGTGGTGGTGAAGAGTCCTGCTCGCCTCGGGGGAGCGGCTCGTCGATGTGCTCGCCGGAGAGCTCGGCGGCCTTGTGGACCATCTCCAGGAACTGGTGCCGGTAGCCATGAGGGTCGGCGCCGATCGAGTCGCGGGCCTGGGCGAAGATCCCGGCGTAGGTGGTCTCGGCCTGGGTGGCCGAGCCGCGCAGCTTCTGGCCGAAGGCCGCCACGGCGGCGGCGAAGCGATAGTCCGTGGAGGTCCGTTCGAGCGTCGCGCCGGCCTCGACGACGGGGGCGACGACCTTTCGACTCGCATCGCCGTGCGGGGCCTTGTAGCGCATCGACAGGGTCATGATCGGGGTGTTCGGCCGCACCGTGCCCACCGTCTCGATCTCGTAGAGGGCCGTGACGGTGTGGCCCGATCCGATCTCGCCGGCGTCCTTGGTGTCGTCGTCGAAGTCCCGATGGGCGAGCATGCGGTTCTCGTAGCCGACGAGGCGATGTCGCACGACCTGCCGCGGATCGAACTCGACCTGGATCTTCACGTCCTTGGCGATGGTCACCAGCGTGGCGCCGGCCTCCTCGACCAGGACCTTGCGCGCCTCGAGAACGCCGTCGATGTAGGCGTAGTTGCCGTTGCCCTGGTCGGCGAGCTGCTCCATGGTGTGGTCGTGGAGGTTGTCGGTGCCGACCCCCAGCACGGACAAGAAGATGTTGCTCTTGCGCCAGGTACGGATCAGCTCGATCAAGTCGTCGTGGCTGGTGACCCCGAGGTTGAAGTCTCCGTCCGTGGCGAGCACGACGCGGTTGATCCCGTCTTCGACGAAGGCCTCCTGGGCCAGCGCGTAGGCCAGGAGGATCCCCGCGCTCCCGTTGGTCCCCCCACCGCTCTCCAGCCGCGACAGCGCCTCGTGGATCGCGACCTTGTCGGCGCCGCTGGTCGGCGGCAGCACGACGCCGGCTTCGCCCGCGTAGGCCACGATCGAGATCCGGTCGCGCGCGTCGAGGTGCTCGGTCAGAAAGCCCAGGCCGCGCTGGATCAGGGGGAGCTTGTCGGGCAATTGCATCGATCCCGACGTGTCGATCAAGAACACCAGATTTCGGGGTCGCCTCGCCGCCTCGACGCCGTGTCCTTGCACGCCGATGTGGACGAGCCGATGCTCGGGCGCCCAGGGGCAGGGCCCGACCTCGGTCGTGACCGCGAACGGGGCGTCGCCGTCCGGGTACGCGTAGTCGTAGTCGAAGTAGTTGACCAGCTCCTCGACGCGAACGGCCTCCGGCGGGGGCAGTCGGTTCTCGCGCAGGAGGAACCGGCGCACGTTGGCGTACGAGGCGGTGTCGACGTCGATGGAGAAGGTCGATTTCGCGTCGACGCGGGTGTCGACGAAGGCGTTCTCCCGCGCGGCCCGGTATTGCTCACCCGTCGCGGAGGTGCGGTGTTGGGCGAGGTCGAAGCCGCCTCCGCCGCGGCCGGTGCCGGACAGGCCCAGCCCGCCGCCGACGGGCATGGTCGAGTGGGGTGAGGCCAAAAAGTGACCGCTGTCGTGGTCCATCACGCCCACGATCCCCGCCGCGCGGGGATCGGCCTCGTAGGCGGGGACGAGCCCGGACTGGGCGTCGACGGGCCCCCTGAGGGCATAAAGGCCGGACGCCTGGTCGCTGTTGGGGCGGCCGAGCTTCCCCTCCTCCCCGGCGTGTCGAGTCGAGGCCTCGCCTCTCCCGGCTTCGCGCCCCGAATCGAGCACCTCGAACCGCAGGGAGCGGGTTTCGACGTGCAACATGTCGTCGTCGATCGGCACCTCTTCGGAGGGGGCCGTGTCGTCGGGCGCACCGAGCTGGAGCAGCAATCCGAGGGTGAGCAGCGCGCCTCCGCCGAGGAGCAGCAAGGGCTTGCGCCAGGGATGCGGGGGCAAGGGGGCGACGTCGTGGTGCTCGTGATCGGGCGCTCTCGAGTTCATGATGGGCTCGCGACGAACCCGGACATCCGATCTGCACGAAGGTTCCACGCGCAAAGATGCAAAGGCGCAGCATCTGCGCCCGGCGACCGGGAACGGATGCAGCGCGACGGCCGCACGGCGGGCGGAGCCTCCGCCCCTCGATCGCATCCATCTCGTCTTCATCGGGGAGCGCCGTTGGGTATCATCCGCGCGCGTGCGCCTCGGCGCCCCCGAACCGATCATGTCCATCCTCGAAATCGCATCGACGGCACGCGCTCGTGCGCTCCGCATCGCGCGGCCCGAGTGCAGTGGAGCGCGCTGGTGACCGACACGATCTGGGACGTGGCCGTCGTGGGGGCCGGGCCGGCCGGGTCCACCGTCGCCGCCCTCCTGGCCCGAGCCGGTCACCGGGTGCTGCTCGTCGACAAGGATCCGTTTCCGAGATTCCACATCGGCGAGTCTTTGTTGCCCCTGTGTCTGCCCGTCCTGGAGCGACTCGGTGTGCGGCCCGATCCCGCTTGCTACGTGTACAAGCGGGGGGCGCAGTTCGTGTGCGAGCGGACCGGGCGTGTGCGCGCGTTCGACTTCGCCGACGCCCTGCCGGGGCCTCCGCGCCATGCCTGGCAGGTCGAGCGCGCGGGGTTCGACAAGCAGCTCATGAGCCATGCGCTGGCCCTCGGTGCGACGTTGCGGTCGGGCGTGAAGATCACCTCCGTCGAGATCGGCGAGGACCTGGTCTCGCTGCGCGCCAAAGACGAGGTGCTGCGGGCGCGGTACCTGGTGGACGCCAGCGGGCAGAACCGGCTGATGGCGCGCAAGCACAAATCGGCGGTCCCGTTGCTGCGATTCGGTCGGACCGCCGCGTTCGTGCACTTCTCGGGTCTTTCGGACGCCGCGCTCGAGGAGATCGGCGAGGGCAACGACATCCGCATCATGGTGGTGGGCGACGGGTGGGGGTGGGTGATTCCGCTGGCGGGGCGTCGCCTGAGCACGGGGTTGGTGTGTCGCGAGGGGCGAGTCGCGGCGCATCTGGTCGAGCGCTACATCGCCGAGTCCGCGCTGATCACCCGCTGGACGCGAGGCTGTACCCGGACCGGGGTGCAGGTGGAGCGAAACTTCAGCTTCACCAACACGCGGTCGTACGGGCCGCGATTCGTGTGCGTCGGGGATGCGGCATGCTTCTTGGATCCGGTGTTCTCGTCGGGTGTGTCGCTGGCCATGGTGGGGGCCCAGTCCGTGGCCGACCGGCTCTCGCCGGCGCTGGCGAGCGGGTCGGAGGCCGCGCCGGAGCTGATGGCGGAACACCGGGCGTACATGGAGAAGGGTTATCGCGTGTTCTCTTCGATGATCGATCGCTTCTACAACACGCGGTTCATGGAGCACTTCATCTTCGGTGCGCACGAGCCCGGTCGGATCGAAAACGAGATCGTGTCGATCCTGGCGGGCGACGTGTGGCGCGATGACAACGCCTTCGCCCGGATGCTCACGACGTCGCGTCGGAGCGGGACATCCTGAGCCACGCGGCGCCGGGGCAATGGCGGCGGAGCGCCGACGGCGACCGCGTCTCGGCCCACGCGCGTGCGCCCGTACCCTGGTAGAATCCGAGGTCTCCATGCCGAGGTGCTCCCCCTTGCCGGTGACCGGATATGCGGTCTGCCACGCCCTCGGGGCCGACCGGGAGGCAGTGCTGGAATCGCTCGCCCGAGGACGCAGCGGTCTTCGCGAGCCTCCGCTGCGGCTGGGGTTCTCCACCGTCGCCGGGGTGGTGACCGCGGACCTGCCGGATCTGCCGCCCCATCTGGCCGCGTGGTCGAACCGGACCGCACGTCTGGTGCACCACTTGATCGAGCAACTCGCCAAGCCGTTGGAAAGGGCGCGGCGGCGATGGAGGCCCGATCGGATCGCCGTGATCCTCGGGACCTCGACGTCGGGAGCCGACGCCACCGAGCAGGCGTACGCGTACTTCGTCGAGCACGGGACACTGCCGCCGGGCTACGACTTTCGCAGGCAGCACACGTTCGGGGCGCTGGTCGAGGTGGTGCGGCAAACGACGGGCGCGGCCGGCCCAACCTGGGTGGTGTCCACCACCTGTACGTCGAGCGCCAAGCCGATCGGGTCGGCGCTGCGCCTGATCGCCAGCGACGTCGTGGATGCGGCGATCGTCG
>CAZYSW010000174.1:9850-10755 GCA_964650105.1 uncultured Nannocystaceae bacterium | reverse complement strand
CACCTTCTTCTTCAGGTGCAGATGCTCGGCGATGTACACCACGCCCATGCCACCCGCACCGATGCGATCGAGCACCACGTAGCGGCCGAGCCGCTCGCCTTGACGCAGCGGAGGGGGCATCCGCCACCCGCCGAGCGACCGATCGGGAAGGCTCGCCGCGCTCGGCTGGGCGCTGTGCATCGGTGGAAGCTCGACCGGCTCGTCGGTGCGCTCGATCCGGGCGAGCTCCGAGACCACCTCGCAGCAGATCGGGCACGCGTCGATGTGTGCCTCGACCTTGCCGCGCTCGGCCGCCGACAGATCGCCGCGGACGAAGTCGACGATCAGGTTTTCCTCGGGACAGACCATGGGGCGGGCGTCGACGGGGCCGACCTCGGCTCCGTGGTGGACGGCGCGGGGGGTCCGCGGTTGCTCTCGCTCGAAGGTCAGGGTCGCGGGAGGCCGTCCGTGGGTCCAGTCCCCGGTGTGAGCAAAGCCCGTCTCGGTCCACGGGCTGCATCGCGCCCCGCGAGATCCACGCAGGCGCGCCAGACGGCGTCGGGCGGCGTTTCGCGGCGTTTCGGGCAGGACCTGCCCATGGCGTGCATTCCGCGATCCCCCTCGACGTGCGCGAGATCGCCCATCGGTGGCGAATTTTTCGACGTGGACCCGGAATCCGGAGGTCGGCCGGTGTCGTACATTTCACCCGAGGACGGTACAGTGAACCACCGAACCTTCGCCTTCGCCCTCACGACCCTGCTCACCACCGTCACCGCGTCGCCCGCGGCCCGAGCCGCCGAGAGGGTGCAGACCGAACAGAAGGTCGCGGTGGTGCGCGTCGAGATCCGGCAGGCCGACGGCACGGTGATCCGGGCGCGTCCCCAGGCGGTGCAATGGGGGGCCGCCGCCTCCTTCCAGATCGACCC
>CAZYSW010000174.1:0-9840 GCA_964650105.1 uncultured Nannocystaceae bacterium | reverse complement strand
GCACTTCGCGTCACGACGGGGGCCGACGTCTCGGTCGACTACGCTCGCGGTGGCACGGCGATCGAGGCGGTGCCCACCCAGGCGGACGTCACCCGCAAGGTCTTCCGCACCGAAGACGACGCCGAGATCGTCGTCCGGGTCACGCCGACGAAGGTCCGCGTCAGCCACGACTGACACCGCCCTCTCCTTTCGCGTCGCGCTGCACCCCGCGATCGATCGCGCGGCTCCGAGGAGAACCGTGCTCGACGTGTGCCGCTCCATGGCGGTCGCCCGTTTCGACGACGGCGCTCGTGCTGCGTTGGCCCGAGAGCGTCCGCGAGGCGGTGCCGACGTCCTGCTCGACGATGGCCGCGTCGCTCGAGGCTCGTGCGCGAAGGTCTCGTCGGTGTCCGTCTCGGCAGCGAGCGTTCTCACCTCACGCTCCGTGGCGATCCCCTGCTAGGCTGCGCCCGTGACGAAAGTTCTGGTCACTGGCGCCAACGGACACGTCGGCTGCAACGTGGTTCGCGAGCTTCTGCGCGCCGACTACGAGGTCGTGCCGTTCGTTCGGCCTTCGGCCGACACGCGCGGGCTCGGTCCCCTCGGCTTGACGTACGCGCGAGGCGACGTGCGCGACAAGGACGCGGTGATGCGAGCGGCGAAGGGCTGTCGCTTCATCGTCAATCTCGCCGCGGTGTTCGAGACGCGCGGGCTGACGCCCGAGGAGATCGTTCGTCCGGCGGTCGAAGGGGTGGCCAACGTGCTGGAGGCCGCGGCCGAGCACGGAGTCGAGCGGGTCGTGCACGCGAGCTCGACGGTCGCGGTCGGTTACGAGCACTCTCCCGAGCGGCGGCGAACGGGTCGCGACTGGAACGAGGAGAACGTGCTCCCGTACCATGCTGCCAAGACGCAGAGCGAGCGTCGGGCGTGGGACTTGGCTCGGGCGCTGAAGGTTCCGCTGGTCTGCATCAATCCGGGCATGGTCCTGGGTCAGTACGATTTCCGCATGACGCCGTCGACGCGTTACATCCGGGACTTGATGCAGGGCGAAGCGCCCACCGGGCTGGGCGGAAACTCGGTCATCGACGTGCGCGACCTTTCGCTGGCCTTCGTCCGGGCGCTCGAACGAGGCTCGCCCGGGGAGCGCTACATCGTCTGCGGCGAGGGATTCACGTTCGAGGAGCTCGGCCGTCGCGTCACCGCCGTGACCGGGACGAAGGTGCGGCACCTTCCGATCCCGCGGGCGCTGACGCTGGCCATCGTCCCGGTGCTCGGCTTCGGCTTTCGGTTGCGCGGTCGCCCCCCTCCGGTCAGCCCCGAGGAGGCGAGCGCCTACGTGGATCGCTACGCGTTCTACGACACCACGCCCATGCGACAGACGCTGGGGATCACGCCGCGCTCGCTCGACGAAACGCTCGCGCACGAGGCTGCCTGGCTCCTGCACGTCGGCGCGCTGCGAGGACGGGTCCGCGAGCGGCTCTCGGGGCGCTTTCCCCCCGATCCCGAGTGGACCGCGACGTGATCCTCCGGAGCGCTCCGATGCCTCGACGATCGAGGGGTCCGACCCGCGTGACCAAAGCCGCTCGAACGAAGCGCGCGGACCTCCGCCGGCGTCGATCACCGGGCGCGCGCCCGAAAAGGCGTGCCGGGGCGGCCCGGCCCGGGTAGCATCGCGGCCGTGGATTTCCTCTCGTTGCTGACGCCGCCCCGAAACTCCGCCGAACCGCCGTTTCGGGCCGAGAACGACGCGCGCCTGGCCGCCGAGCTCTTGGCCAACCCCGACGTCAAGCGCGCCATCGTCAAGTCCGAGGCCGATCGCAAGCACGCGGAGACGCGCCGCCGCCTCCTGGCCACGGCCGTGCGCCTCGGCCCCCGGGTGGCCCCCGCACTCAACCGCGTGGTGGACGAGTGTCGCGACAAGCTGGGCGTCGACGCGGTCATCGAGCTCTATGCGTACCCCAGCCCCCACCTCAACGCGGGCGTGGTTCGGCCCGAGGGTGCGCGCCTGTTCGTGTTGTTCTCGTCGGAGATCCTCGAGGGGTTCGAGGAGGACGAGCTCCGATTCGTCACCGGGCACGAGCTCGGCCACTACGTGTTTCGCCACCACGACATCCCCGTCCACGAGCTGCTCGCCGACAACGACTGGGTGTCGCCGAGCCTGGCGCTGCGCCTGTTCACGTGGTCTCGCTGGGCGGAGATCTCGGCCGATCGCGCCGGCCTGTTCTGCGCGGGCCACCTGGAATCCGCCGCCCGGGCCTTCCTCAAGCTCGCCAGCGGTCTGCGTTCCATGGCGGCCTCGCTGCGCATCGACGAGTTTCTGGCGCAGATCGACGACATGGAGACCTCGATGACCCGATCGGCGGGCGAGGGCAGCGATTGGTTGTCGACCCATCCCTTCAATCCCCTACGCCTGAAGGCGGCCCAGTCGTTCTCGCAATCGGAGTTCATGGTCGAGCGCGGAACGGACCGTGGCGAGCTCGAACGGCAAGTCGCCGACGTGATGTCCATCATGGAGCCGAGCTACCTGAAGGGGACGTCCGACGACGCCAAGGCGATGCGACGGCTGCTCTTGGCCGCCGGGGTGACGGTGGCCGCGGCATCGGGGGACATCGAAGAGCGCGAGGTCGAGGCGCTCGAGGAGTTGCTCGGGCTGGGGGTGGTGAGCGACGAGCTGGACATCGCCGCCCTGCGAGACGACCTGCCCTCGCGCGTGGCCGAAGTGGTCGAGCTCGCCTCCCGATCTCGTCGTGCCCAGCTTCTGCGCGATCTCGGCCTGATCGCGCTGGCCGATGGCCGCGTCGACCCCCAGGAGCGCGAGATCCTCTACCAGGTCGCGCGTGGCCTGGAGCTGACCACGGACCTGGTCGACCGCACGCTCGACGCGGTGTTCGATCTCGACTGACGGTCGTGCCGTCGTCAGCGCGCAACGAGCTGCCCCGTGCGTGCCTCGCCGGTGTCGTCGGTGCAGCTCACGTCCAGGCCACGCAGGCCGACCGGGAGACCGACCAGCTTGCGCGCGACCAGGCTGGCCCGCGTGATCCGACACCGATCGATGGTGTCGCCGTGGGGCGAGACGACCTCGCCGAACGCAGCCACGCCACCGTCCTGCAAGAGCTCGACGTCGAACGCGAAGCGCTTGCGGCCCTGCACGATCGTCACGGTCCAGGCATCGGCTGCCTTCTTGGCGTACTCGATGTCGATGTGGCGGCGGACACCCTTGCCGAAGGGGCTGCGCTCGTTGCTCTTGGCCGTGTCCATCCACCACATCCGAACCTCGAGCAGCTCCTTGGGGCTGTTGGTCCCGATCCAGGCGTCGAGGGCGATCGCGTAGTCGTCGTTGGGATGGAAGTCCTGCTCGATCTCCAGGACCTGGTGGTGGCGCAGCGGCGGCGGCGCAAGCTCGGCCACCGGCGTTCGACCCCGCGGAACGACCGGCTCGCTGGCCGCCGCCGCCTCGGGGGCCGAGCTCGACGAGGGCGACGGCGTGCCCCCCGGGGACGACCCACAAGAGGGTCCGCACGCCGCGACGAGGGCCGTCGACACCAACGTGGCGGAGCATTTCGATAGGTGGAGCGCACGCATCGTCGAGTGAATCGCCTCCGACCGTCTCCGGGAAGACGAAGCTGCAGCGTCACTGTAGCGCGCCCCGAGGCGAAAGGTCGTGGCGGATCTCACCCCATGCCGCCGCGGGGGAACCCTGCGCACGCAACGCGGCGGCACCCGATCGTGGCGCGCCGGCCTCGTCGGTCGGGTAGCCTCACCCGGTGTCCGACGAGCTGGCATGGCTGGAGGCGTGGCGCGCAGGAGACCGCCAAGCCGGAAGCCGTCTCTTCGAGCGGTACTTCGACCCTTTGTTCAGGTTCTTTCGGAACAAGGTCGACGAGGGTGCCGACGATCTCGTGCAGCAGACGTTCTTGGCGTGCGTTCGCAACCGCGACCGCGTGCGGGAAGGCGCGAGCTTCCGCAGCTACCTGTTCAGGGTTGCGCACAGCAAGCTGTACGACCACCTGCGCGCGAAAATGAAGGGAAGAGACATCGACTTCGGCGTGACGTCGGTGGTCGACATGGGCGAGTCGCCCAGCCAGCTCATCGTCAAGAGCGAGGACCAACGGATGCTGCTGGAGGCGCTGCGGCGATTGCCCCTGGATCTGCAGGTCGCCCTGGAGCTCTACTACGTCGAACGACTTCGCGGCCCCGAGTTGGCCCAGGTGCTCGACATCCCCGAAGGCACCGTTCGCAGTCGCTTGCGTCGGGGTCGCGAGATGCTCAAGGCCTGCGTCGCCCAACTCGCCGGATCGACCGAGTGGGCGACGACCAGCGTGGAGGATCTCGACGCGTGGGCCATGCGGGTGCGTGACGAGCTCCACGCGGGGCGGCGCGATCCGACGCGCTGACGCAGGCGCGCTCGATCGCGCGCCAGTGTGGCGAAAACGCGACACATCCTCTGCGACAATTTGCCTCGTACACGCCGGGTGGGCGGAAGGGGTTCGAGGGGGAAGGGTCGGAACTCGGCGCACACCCCCTTCAACATCCCACACCGCGCTTGCCATGATTGTCGTTCAGCGCACCAACGGCGCTTTCGGGGGATCCCCCCGGTCGAAAAGGGTCGGTTGTACAGCTGGCGGAACTGGGGGCCTTCGGCCACGATCGTCGGGGAGGGGAACATCGATATGCCTTACTCGACTCGCTTTGGATGCTTGGTGTCCATGTTGAGCGCGGGACTGCTGGCGGCTTGTGCCGAGCCGTGCGTGGACGACGGCTTGGCGCAGAAGGCCCAGTGCTCGGCCGACACGGAAGGGAACGACGGGACCGGCTCGGCCGGGACCGACCCCGACTCCGCGACACAGACCGCCACGGTGACGGAGACGGAGTCCGATCCGACGGTCGGTACCGGGACCGGCGGCTCCTACGAATGCCCCGAGCTCGACGTGACGCTGGAGCCGCAGACCCCGACCATCCAGGTGGTGCTCGATCGCAGCGGCAGCATGAACCAGGACTTCGATGGTCAGCCCCGCTGGGTGGCGATGCGCAACACCCTGGTGGACCCCGCCAACGGCGTGATCTCGCAGCTCGAAGCCGACATCCGCTTCGGGCTGTCGATGTACACGACCGACGGCGCCACCTGTCCGGTCATCGACACCCACCCGCCCTCGCTCAACGCGGCCGAGGACATCCGCATGCTCATCGACGGCACGGCCCCGGGAAGTGAGACGCCCACCGGCGAGTCGCTCATGGTCGCGCTGCAGACCGTGCTCGACGATCCGTTCGAGGGCGACAAGTTCCTGGTGCTCGCCACCGACGGTGAACCGGACACCTGTGCGGTGCCCAATCCGCAGACGGATCAGGAGATCGCCATGGCTCGCGGCGCGGCCGTCGATGCCGTCGTCGCGGCCTACGATGCCGGAGTTCGGACTTTCGTGATCAGCGTCGGCACCCAGATCGCGGCCGAGCACCTCCAGGATCTGGCCAACGCCGGCGTCGGCAACGGTCCCAACGACCCCGACGCGCAGTTCTATCAGGCGCTCGACCAGGCCTCGCTCGTCGCCGCGTTCAACGACATCATCTCGGGCGTTCGAGAGTGCAAGCTCGACCTCGACAAGCCGCTGACATCCGAGCTCGCCCCATCGTGCCAGGTGACGATCAACGACATGGTCGTTCCGTACGACGACCCCAACGGATGGGAGCTGGACGGAGAGACCACGATCGAGCTGTTGGGCACCGCCTGCGACTCGATCCAAGAAGGGACCGTCACCATCGGGATGAGCTGCACCTGTGAGATCGGCTAGCGGAGCGTCGCGCCCGGAGAGTCACGTATGAACACATCACGCTCGATGACCCATCGTCTCGTCCGTAGCCTGATCCCCGTTTCCGTCGCCGGCGCGGTGGCGCTGCCGGCCCTGCCCGCCGCAGCCGGGGCTTCGGGAAAGTCTGCCGAACCCGCCGCCTCCGACCCGTCGTCCGAGGACGAAAGCTCCGGTGCCCAGGCGTCGTCCTCCGCGTCCGCTTCCAGCGAGGAGGTGGACGCCGGCGTACGCTACTCCGAGCGCGGTGGGCAGCCCAAGGACCGCAACCGCTGGATCTACCGCTGGGCCCCCGAGCGGAACATGGGCGAGATCGGCATCTTCGGCGGGGTGTGGTTTCCCAGCCGGAGGCTCGAACTGTACGAGCCCGACAACTCGCTCCCCGATGGGGGCTACCAAAAGCTGTGGCTCGCCGCCCCCGAAGTCGGGCTTCGCGGGGGCTACTATCCGTTCCGCTTCTTCGGCATCGAGGCCGAGGGCGGGGTGATGCCGGCGCGCACCCTGGGTACCGACGCGCCGGCCACGGTGTGGACGGTGCGTGGGCACCTGGTGGGGCAGCTCGGGTTGTGGAGCGTGACCCCGTTTCTGCTGGTCGGCACCGGCATGCTGGGGATCGCCAGCGACGCGCCGCCCCGCGCGCTGGGCAGCGAGGTGGACGTCGCCATCCACTTCGGCGGCGGTGTGAAGGTCTTCGTCAACCGGTGGATTCAGCTCCGCCTGGACATCCGCGACGTGGTGAGCAACCGGCGGGGCGTCGGAGAAGGGCTCGCGTCGAGCCCCGAGATCCTCCTCGGTCTGTCGATCACCTTGGGCCGCGGCAAGAAACGGCGACCCCATCCGAGCACCGACGATCGGGACGGCGACCGGATCCCCGACGCCGAGGACTACTGCCCCGACGTCTTCGGGCCCGAACCGCGGGGCTGTCCGACGGTCTGCATCGACGACAACGACGGGGACGGCATCCCCAACCCCGACGACAAGTGCCCCAACGAACCCGAGACGCGCAATGGCTTCGAGGATGCGGACGGATGTCCCGACGAGGTCCCGCCGGAGCTGAGCGAGCTCGCGGGCGTGATGGAGGGGATCAATTTCGACACCGACAAGGACACCATCAAGCCGGAATCGACGCCGCGGCTGGACAACGCGGTGGCCATCATGAAGAAGTACCCGACGCTTCGTGTCCGCATCGTCGGTCACACCGACGACCGGGGCGGCTACCGCCACAACATGGACCTTTCGCGTCGTCGCGCCGAGTCGGTCAAGCGCTACATGGTCGAGCACGGCATCGACGAGTCCCGGCTGGAGACGCGCGGTGCCGGTCCCGACGAACCCATCGACACCAACACCACGGCAGAGGGCCGCGCGAAGAATCGTCGCATCGAGTTCGTGATCCTCGACGAGAAACCGTGACCGCGGGCGAACCCCTGCGCCGGCGTCGTCGAGCCCCCTCGAAGGCGGCCGAGCCTGGAAAGGGCTCGGCCGCAAGGTAGCCTGCGGTGGAGGTCACC
The DNA here is from genome assembly GCA_964650105.1 of uncultured Nannocystaceae bacterium. Lineage (GTDB taxonomy): Bacteria > Myxococcota_A > Polyangia > Nannocystales > Nannocystaceae > CAZYSW01. The sequence continues at coordinate 2,552 of CAZYSW010000174.1, read as the reverse complement.
ATGAACAGCTCCACGCTCCGAACTCTGGTCGACGTCCTCGCGTACGCGCGCGACACGTACGGCGACCGCCGCGCGCTGGCAGCCAAGGCCCAGGACGGATGGCACTGGAAGACGTACGACGAGGTCGCAGCGCTGGTCGATCGGTTCCGGGCTGGCCTGGCGAAGCTCGGCGTCGGCGCCGGCGATCGGGTCGCCATCATCTCGAACAACAGCGTGGAGTGGGCCGTCGCCTGCTATGCGACCTACGGCCGGGGCGCCGCGTTCGTGCCGATGTACGAAGCCCAGCACCCCCACGAGTGGCAGTTCATCTTGGGCGACTGCGAGGCGAAGGTGGTCATCACGGCGACCGAGCAGATCCAGCGGAAGGTGAGTGCCTTTCGCGGCGAGCTGCCCCGACTGGAGCGGGTGGTTCGTGTCGACGCCCCCGCGTCCGACCCCGACTCGTTCGCCGCCCTCGTCGAGGCGGGGACCGAAGACCCGGTTCCCGTCGTCGATCCCGATCCGGAATCCATCGCCGGTTACATCTACACGTCCGGCACCACCGGGGATCCCAAGGGGGGGCTCCTGACTCACCGCAACATCGTGTCGAACCTGCTCGCCGTCCGTGAGGTGTTCCCCCTGGAGCCCGGAGAGCGGTCCTTGTCGTTCTTGCCGTGGGCGCACTTGTTCGGACAGACCTGCGAGCTGCACTACGGCATGATTTCCGCCCTGGAGATCGCGATCAACGATGCGATCCCGCACCTGCTCGACAACCTGAAGGAGGTCCGACCGACCATCTTGGTCGCGGTTCCGCGGATCTTCAACCGGATCTACAAGACGGTGCACAAGCAGATCGCCGGCGAGGCCGCGGTGGTCCGGCGGCTGTTCGACGACGGCATCGCGGCGGCGTCCCGGCGCGCCGCCGGCAAGCGCATCGGCCTGGTGCGCAAACTGGAGCTGGCGATCGACGATCGCCTGATCTTCTCCAAGGTCCGCGAGCGTTTCGGAGGGCGTTTGAAGTTCGCCATCAGCGGCAGCGCGGCGTTGAGCCCCGAGGTCGCACAATTCATCGACACTCTGGGTATCGCCGTGTACGAGGGCTACGGCCTTTCGGAGACCTCGCCCATCGTTTCGGCGAACACCCCGACCGCCCGCAAGATCGGATCGGTGGGCAAGCCGCTGCCGGGAGTGCGCGTCGAGATCGACCGTTCGGTCACCGGGGACGATCGCGAGGGCGAGATCATCGTGTACGGGCCCAACGTCATGAAGGGCTACCACAACAGCCCCGAGGAGAACGCGGAGGTGTTCACCGAGGACGACGGGCTGCGCACCGGCGATCTCGGGTACCTCGACGACGAGGGATTTCTGTACGTGACCGGCCGCATCAAGGAGCAATACAAGCTGGAGACCGGCAAGTACGTGATGCCGAGCCCGTTGGAAGAGATCCTCAAGCTGTCCCCGTACGTGGCCTCGGTGATGTTGTTCGGCGAGAACAAGCCCTACAACGTGGCGCTGGTGGTGCCGGAACGCTCCGCGGTGGAGGCCTGGGCGCGCGCCGAGGGGCGGCGCATCGTCGACCTCGGAGGAGATCGGGCGGTGTACGAGCTGTTGGAGCGAGAGATCGCCGTACGCGCGCAAGGGTTCAAGAGCTACGAGCGGCCACGCAAGATTGCCGTCATCGACGAGGAGTTCACGGTGGAGAACGAGCTGCTCACGCCCACGCTCAAGCTCAAGCGACGCAACATCGTCATGCGCTACTGGGAGGTCCTCGAGAGCCTGTACCGGGTCGACGAGGAGCGCCGGGTCGCTGCCTCGGGATGAGCGTCGGCCTCGGGGCCCACCGGACCGCGGGAGACCCGCTGGCGGGATCCGGCGCGCGTGCGGGTGGCCCGGCGGCGCGTGTGCGTCCCCACAAGCCGCGGATTTCGGCGCCGGCTCGTCGACGCTGTGCGATTTTCACCGAGCTGCTAGCTTGGCGGTTCCCAAGAAGGAGCGGGAGCGGAGCCATGACCGCCAGTGTCGCAATCAACAAGGTCGTCTCGATCCACTACACCCTCACCAACGACGACGGCGACGTCCTCGATTCGTCCGCTGGCGGAGAGCCCCTGGCCTATCTGCACGGGGCGGGCAACATCGTGCCGGGTCTCGAAAAGCAGATCGAAGGCAAGTTCGTGGGCGACAAGTTCGACGCCGTGGTCGCCCCTGCGGAGGGCTACGGAGAGCGGACCGGCCCGGATCCTCAGGCGATCCCGCGCAGCGCCTTCGGCGACGTCCCCGTCGAGCCCGGAATGTCGTTCGTCATCGAGGACGAGGACGGCAACCAGACACCCCTTTGGATCGTCGACATCGACGACGAGCAGGTGTACGTGGACGGCAACCATCCGCTCGCTGGCGAAACCCTGCACTTCGCCATCGAAGTGGTGGGGATCCGCGACGCGACCGCACTGGAGCTCGCGCACGGGCACGTGCACGGCGACGGTCACGATCACCACCACTGATCGGACCGGTCAATCGTACAGGATCACCGATCGGAGCGACTTGCCTTCGTGCATCAGATCGAAGGCGTCGTTGAT
>CAZYSW010000173.1:0-10830 GCA_964650105.1 uncultured Nannocystaceae bacterium | reverse complement strand
TGACCGTGTCGATCCCCAAGTCGGCCTCGAGGTCGAGCTCGGGCTCCAGCATCTCCTCGGGATAGCCGGTCCTCTGCGAGAAGGCCTCGACCAGAAGCGAGAGGATTCGCGTGGGCGGGTCGTCGACCGCGGGCCGGTCGTCGACCGTGGGCTTGGGCACGGCGGGGGGCGGATCGGCGGGTGTGGGCCCGGTAGGCCGCTGCGCCAGGCGTCCTTCCAGGTAGCGCGCCAACGCGGCGAGCGTGGGGTGCTTGCGCAGCTCGAAGCCCGCTTCGAGCGGCAACCCCAGCTCCTTGCGTAGCTCGCCGAGGACGGCGACCTGCTTGACCGTGTCGATCCCCAAGTCGGCCTCGAGGTCGAGCTCGGGCTCCAGCATCTCTTCGGGATACCCGGTGCGCTCGGCCATCTTGCGACGCAACCGCTCGAGCACCCGGCTGCCCGCATCGTCGGACGGGGAAGCGGGCGGAGCGACCGCGTCGTCGGATCGAGCGGCACGCGCTTCGAAGGAGGAACGCGAGGCGTGCGGTGTCGCGTCCCGGGGATCACCGGCAGGTCGCGGCTCGGAGCGGACCGGCAGCACGGGTGCCACCGCGCCGGGCGACACGTCGGGGACCCAGTCCTCCGCTCCGCCGGCGAGCCGGGCGTGCGTGGGTCGGGGAGACGCCTCGGCGCGAAGCACCTCGTCGCACAGGTCCCGGATCTTTCGGATCACATCGAGGAGGCGCGCACGATCGACCACCTGCTCCGGCTCGGCCGCGCTCGCGGGAGCGCGGGCGAGCGTGGCGATGGTCGCGACGACCCCCGAGACTCCGTCCTCGCGTTCTTCACCGCGCTCGGGCTCCGCGGCGTCTCGGCCGGGCACGGGGACCCGACGAAGCGTCGTGCGTTCTTGCGGCCACGCGTGTCCGTGCACGGCCAGGCACGCCAGGGCGCGCGCCGCCTGCTCGCACTCGCCGACCTTCGGATGCAGTGTGGCCTGAGCCCAGTGCGGACGTACGCCGAGGATCGCACCCGTGAAGGTGGTGAGCGACCACTTGGGCCCGCACTCCACGAAGAGGCGCCCGCCCGCTCGCCATGCGGCGTCGAAAGCTTGCCGCAGTCGTACGGGCTCGACGAACTGGCGCACCAGATGGCCGCGAAGGCGCTCGGGGGCGATCGATCCGAGCGACTCTCCGGTGATCGTCGAGACGAGCGGGATCCGCGGTGCCGAGAAGGTGAGCTCGGCGAGCACCGCTTCGTACGCGGGCATCGCACCTTCGATCAACCGCGAGTGATACCCGTGCGACACCGAGAGCACGGTGTGCTCGAGCGCGCGCTCGTCGAGGCGCTCGAGCAGGCGCGCGTGGGCCCGACCGTCCACGGACACGATGCACACGGACGGACCGTTGTCCGCAGCAATGGCCGCGTAACCCGGCAGATCCGCTAGCAAGGGCTCGACCGATTCGGTGCCGGCCTTGACGGCGATCATGCGACCCGGATCGTCGGTCGGCATGTCGAGCACGGCCCGCGTGCGGCCGTGGACGGCGCGGAGCCCATCGACCACAGAGAGGCTGCCGGCCGCGGCCAATGCCGCCAGCTCTCCCGCGCTCTGACCGACGAGCACCGACGGCGTGATGCCTCTGCGCTCGAGGAGGGCGAACAGCGCGAGGTTGACCGCATAGACCGCGCAGTGGATGTCTTCGTCGAGCTGCTCCCATCGATCGACGTCGTCGGTCCAAAACGAGGCGAGCAGCGACCGTCCGGTCAAGGCGCGGTACTCCGCGTCGGCCTGCTCCAGCGTCTCGCGTACTTCGGGCGCAGCCTCCCCAAGCTCGCGGGCCATGTTGGCGTAGTGGGGTCCTTGGCCCGGGAACGTCACGACCAGCGGCGCACGGCCCTCGCCCACGAACACGCCTTGCTGGCGGAGGACCGAGAGGTCGTGGCCACGCTCGACGGCGGCCTGCAGTCGCCACAAGCGGGTGCGCAGCGTCCCCGGATCGGCGCTCACGATGGCGATGCGCAGCGGGCCGTGGCCGAGGGGTTCGGCCAGGGCGTCGCCGCCCTCGCGCTCGAAGCGGGTGGCGAGGTCCTCGAGCCGCGCAAGTCCGGCGGCCAGGTCGTCGGCGGCCACATAGGCGATCGGCACCGGGGACCGAAGCTGTGTCGAGGCGGGGTTGGCGGGAGGCGCGACGGTGGTCGCCTCGGCGCGTCGGTACTCCTCGACGACCAGGTGCATGTTCGCTCCACCCACGCCGAACGAGCTGACGCCTGCCCGTCGCACGCCACCCGGTGGACGCTCCCAGCGCGTCACCTCGCGCACGACCTCGATCGGCCCGCGCGTGAAGTCGATGCGCGGGTTGGGCTCGCGGACCTTCAGAGAGGGCGGAATCACGCCCTCGCGCACGGCGAGCACGGCCTTGATGATCCCGGGAACACCCGCGGCGGCATTGAGATGGCCGATGTTCGACTTGACCGATCCGATGCGCAGGGGCTCTCGCCTCGCCGAGCCGTTCGCGGCCGCGTAAGCCTCGGCGATGGCGTCGACCTCGACGACGTCGCCCAACGCAGTCCCGGTGCCGTGACACTCGACGTAGCCCACGTCCACGCCCTCGATCCCGGTCTGCCGCAGCGCCGCACGCATGGCCGACGACTCGCCCTCCACGGTCGGTGCCAGGACGGATCGCCCCTTGCCGTCGGTCGCTCCCGCGATCCCCCGGATCACCGCGTGCACGCGCTGTCCGTCGCGCAGCGCGTCCTCGAGGCGGCGAAGGACGAGAATGCCCCCGCCTTCACCGGGAATGAAGCCGTCGGCCGAGGCATCGAACGGCGTGCTGCCCGTGGCGCTGAGGGCATCGAAGCGGCAGGCGCCGATGAAGAACTCCGGCTGCATGTCGCACCACACGCCGCCGGTGAGCACCACGTCGGCCCTGCGGTGGCGAAGGGCCTGTACCGCGGCATGGACCGCGCCGTGGGTCGAAGCGCACGCGGCATCCACCACGCAGTACGGCCCCCGCATGTCGAAGTGCCGCGCAATCCGACCGGCAGCGAGGCTACCGAGCCAACCGGTCAGGCTGTCTTCGTTGATCGGCGGCAAGTCGGCCTTGAAGCGGCGCTCGGCGTCGCGAACCAGCGCGGCGACGGTGTCCGGCGGCAACCCTTCCTCGGCGAGCCGACGCTCCAACTCCAGCATCGCCTCGCGGACGTTCACCCGAATGTCCGCGAGGAACTTCTTGCCCTGATAAGGAAGGAACCCGAGCATGACCGCAGCGCGTTCGCGGTCGCGCCAGGTGTCGATGTCGATGCCGGCATCCGCGAGCGCCTCTTCGGCCGCGCGTAGACACAACAGATGCGAGGGGTCGAGCGTCGCCAACGCCGACGGCGGGATGCTCCATCGGGGATCGGGATCCACCAGGCGATCGAGGAAGCACCCCAGGCGGGTGTAGCTCTTGTCGGTGCGGCTGGTGTCGGGATGGTGATAGCGGTCGATGTCCCACCGCTCGGGCGGAACTTCGCGCGTCGCGTCGTGGCCGTCGAGGAGGCGTTGCCAGAAAGTGGGCACGTCCTCGGCACCCGGAAAGATCCCGCCCATGCCGACGATCGCGATCGGCTCGGTGCTGGGCACCGAGACGACCCGCCGCGGCCGGGCGACGTGGAGCTTCGGATCGAAGGCTTCGAGGACGGCGTGGTAATCGATGCCGCCAAAGCCGAAGGCGCTCACCCCCGCCCGTACCACCGGGGAATCGCCGCGCGGCTCGAGCGGTGTGTTCTGCGACGGCACGGTGAAGCCGGCGCGCGCGAGCACCTCGTTGGGGCGCTCGAAAGCGACCTGGCGCGGCAGCACGCCGTGAGACAGCGACAGGATCGCACGCAACAACCCCACCGCCCCGGCTCCGCCGCGGAGGTGTCCGACGTTCGCCTTGGCCGAGCCGAGATACACGCCCTCCCCCGAACCGAACACCCTCTCGAGGGCCTCGACCTCGCTGCGATCGCCGAGGGGGGTCCCCGTGGCGTGGCACTCCACGAAGCGGAGGGTGCGAGGATCGACCCCGGCGTCCGCATGAGCGCGCTGGATCACCCGTGCCTGACCTTCGGGGAGCGGCGCGAGGAGGGAGCGGCCGCGCCCATCGCTGCCGCCCGCGATGCCTCGAACGATGGCGTGGATCCGCTCGCCGTCACGCAAGGCATCGTCCAGACGCTTGAGCGCGAACATGACGACGCCTTCACCGAGCAGCGTGCCGTCGGCGGCGGCGTCGAAGGGGCGCAGGATCGTGGGCGACAGACCGCCGAACCGATCGAAAGCCACGAGCTCGAGCGGAGAGAGGAGATCGCTGGCGCCCCCGACCAGCGCCGCGTCGAGCGTACCGTCCTGCAGGGCTCGAACTCCCACCTCCAAGGCGCACAACGCCGAAGCGAAGCCGGCATCCACCGCGTAATGGAGACCACGCAAGTCGTAGTGCATCGCCAGGCGGCCCGCCGCGGTCGAAGCAGGGTTGTTGACGACCGCGTCTTCGGTGACCGGACCCAGACGCGCATCGAGTCTGTCGCGCACCTCCTGGATCACTCGCTCGCGACGTTCCCGAGGCAGCTCGGCCAGCGCCCCGCCCATCGCTTCGAGCACCTCGTCCATCCGGATCCGCAGGGCCGCGTCGGGGCGCCAACCCAAACCCGTTGACCCGATGAAGACACCTGTACTTTGGTACGGGATCGAAGCGAGCGCGTCGAGCGCCTGCGCGCCCGCATCGAGCGTCATCAAAGCGAGCGGGTTGATCGTCGCCGCGTCGGCGGGCGGAAGTCGAAAGCGACGCCAGTCGAACGTCCAACCGTCGACGACGGCGCCTCGCAGAATTGCGGCCCGATCCGGGTCGCCGCCGCCCGGCGCGTGATAAGCAGACCACTGTGAACGCAGTTCTGCGAGATTTCGCAGGGCACAGTGACCCGCCAACGTGTTCTTCCAGAACGCGTGTGCCGAAAAGGCGTCCGGAAGCACACATCCAAGGCCGACGACGGCAACGACTGGATCGGTGCGCTCTGGCATACTTGCTGGGTCAATCCTCTCGAACCTCGATTTCCATGACGTCAGAGTTTGTCGGTCGAGTGCTCGCAGCACTCAGAGTATCACGGAGGCGAAGGTGACCGCGCGTGAAAGCGACTTAGTCCGTCAACGCATCGAGCGCTTGCAGGGCCCGGAGACCATCCGCGGCATCGTATTCCACGCCGTCGAGACCGCCGTCTCCGAGGCGCTGGGTGCCAACGAGATCGACGCGGTGAAGCGAGCCGCGAAAGTCTCGGAGCGCTTCGACAGCATGAGCAAGTATCCGATGTCGGAGTTCCTGCGGTTCGAACAGGAAGCCGCGAGCCGGATGGCACCCGCGGTGGGGGACTTCGAGGATGCGATCTATCGCATCGGAGCCGCCTCCGTGTCGAATTTCTTCGATTCGCTGGCGGGCAAGACGATGGCGCTCCTCGCCGGTGGCAATCCCTCGCGCCTACTGTCGGCGGTCCCCAACGGCTACAAGCTGCTCACCAACTACGGCCAGCGCTCCTGGAGGCAGACGAGCCCAGCCACCGGGACGTTCACCTTCCAAGGGGAGTTCTTGGGACCGGTCCACAGCCTGGGCACCTTCGAGACTGCGCTGCGCATGATCGGGGCCACCCGGGCCCGGGTCCGGGTCGAACAGCGAGGCCTGCTCGATTTCACCCTCCACCTCGAGTGGTGAGCCTGCCCCTCCATCGGTGCGCTCGAACGCGCCCGTAGGCACGCGCCCGAGCCGTTTACGGGTGTCGCCTGAGCCCGTGCGAAGCCGAGCCTCGCGTGTAGGCTCGTGGCCGGGGACACCTATGGCTCGGCGAGCAAGCCGGCCGACCGGTTTCTCCGCCGTTGCGCATGGGGTTCGCTCGGGTCGCGGTCGCGCTGCCCGGCGGAGAGGTCGTCGCTAGCGACGACCTCTTCGTGAGGTTCACGCCCCCTGCTGATCGAGCGCGATTTGCATACTTCTTGTCGCCTGACGCCATCTCGACGAGACATGAGCAGAAAGTCGAGCCGACCACGGACGACCGGCGCTGAGCGCGAATCTCGAGGCTGCGATCGAAGCCGCGGATCCGCGGGTTCGCCACTCGTGGGCCACGATGTGAAGAAGGCCCCCGCCCCGAACCGATCGCGGGCGCAAAGGGGGGCAGGCGATACGGGGTGACCCTCCAACCACCGACTCGACGCGCGTCGGTCGCCCGTTCCCAACCCGAAGAGATCGCAGCATCTTGCGGATGTGCGGTTCAGGAGGCACAGTCGGCGGGGTCGCTGACACAGAAGCCTGTCGCCTGTTCGCCTGTCTTGTCGACGACTTCATCACACATGCCATGATTCAGATAGGGGCACGTTCCTTGAATGAGGCATTGTGTCGCCTTCGTTCTCGTCAATTTCCGCGAATCGATCTCGTCAACGGAACGAAGAAGGCGCTCGAGGACGATCGCCGAAGGAATCTGTCGGAGGCTCGACGAACTCCCATCCCCGCTGAACATCGGCACGCGCGGATTTGATCTTGCCACAATCTCGAATCTGAAATGCGCAATACGCCGTGGCCCTCGTCCTCCAAGAGCGCTTCTTCGAGGGAACCGCCGAGAGCTGCTTCATAGACGACATCCCCCATTGTGGAGGCCGACTGGTAGAGTTCGAAGAAGATCTGTTTGTCGAACCGATCGACGATGAGTTCCGAGACTGCGGCATCGTCGGAAACATTCCATCGTATTTGACCAGAGCGCCCCGGCGCTTCCGCCAGCCCTCCTCCAAGAGGACCGAGCTCGGCCCCGGCACAGGTACGTCGATCGCGTGGACCAGATCGTGCTCCACCACGTGCGCTTGCTGAACGAAGACCTCTCCGGAGGACGTTCGCGTCGAAGGCGAAACCGACGAACCCGGGTTCATGGCGGAACGGAGCACGTCCCGCAAGGTCGTCCGAACGCAATGTGGCCTCACGGCCACCGGTCAGGCAGGCTGCGTCCTGAAGAGGACGCCGTTCTAGGCCATTCCGAGCAACCGCTCCTTGCGCCCTTCACCGCGAGCCGCCGATCGACGAGCTGGCGACCACACGCATCGCCCATCGTCCACCTGATGGTCACCGCCGTCCATCCTGTCCGATGTCATCTCCCATTTGCAGCACGAAGTTTGTCGCCTTTGCAGCCAGGCGTCATTGGCTACTCTGCGCGCCTCGTCTTCGGGTGCTCGCACGAGCGTCGCTCAAGACACCCGCAGATGTGCGTGCGCCCCTTCAGCCGGCACCTCCTGCTCGCGCGTACCGCCACGCGACAACGAGAGCCCCGAGTCGCATGCACGTGTCCGGCGTCACCGATCGTGTGGCCGGGCTCGTGTACCGCGTGGGAGCACACGTCAGGAGCGCGTCAGGAGGGGGGGTCGAAGAGCGTTCGTGCCAGCGCTCCTGGAGGCGACCGAGCCCCGGACCGGGGCGGTCGCTTTCCAGGTGGAGCTCTTGGGGCGGGCTCAGAAGCTGCGCCACTTGGAGACGGTGGTGCGCATGATCGGGGTTGGCCGGGGCTGGGTCCGGGTCGAGGTGGGAGGCCGGCTCGATTTCACCGTTCGCCTCGCGTGGTGGGCCGGCGCCCCATCGGGATGTTGCGCTTGAGCTTGCCGGTGGGCAGGCGCTCGAGCTGTCCATGGGTGTCGATCTCGACGTGGGGGTCGTCGATGCCCTGCGCGCGTAGCAGCTCGCGGAGTTCGTGTTCGAGCCGCGCCCTGGCGATGTCACCTTTGGCCAGCAGGATCATCTTGACGCCGCGCGGAAGCTGGAACACTTGATAGTCGACGACGCTGGAGCCCAGCGAGTACAAGACCTTGCGCAGGACGCTGGTGTGCACCTTGATGCCTGCGCCGTAATCGAACATCTCGTCGTATCTCCCCTCGATGTCCGCGATGCGACGAAGCGACGAGCCGCACGGGCACGGCTCGTCCATGAGGGCGATCTCGTCGCTCAGCTCGTAGCGAATGAGCGGCATCAGGTGGTTGAACAGGTTCGTGATGTAGACCTTCGAAGCCGTCTGGCCCGGCTCCACCGGCTCGCCGCGCTCGTCGACCGGCTCGAAGAGGATCTGATCCTCGCTCAGGTGCATGCCAGGTGCGCGAAAGCAGCCAGCCGCCATCGCCCCGGCCTCGGACGAGGCCCACACGTTTCCCACCGTGACGCCCCACGTCGATTCGATGATCTGCCGGTGCTCCTGCAGGAGGGGCTCTGCGCTGCACAGCACCCTCTTGGGACGTATCGACAACCTGCCCTCCGCCGAGGCGTGCGCCAGCTCGGCCAGCACCGAAGGGTATCCGCTCAGGCACAGGGGCTTGGCGCGTTCGAGGGCGTCCACGAGCGCCGCGAAAGACAGCGTGACGGGGAAGTTCTCGATCTTGACCCACCTGCCCCCGAAGTCGCGCGGCACGCGAATGCTGAGGTGGGTCGCGCTCGAAGCGGCCACCACTGCGAATGTCGGCTTGTGGAGGAGCTCCATCGGATGACGAAGGAGGTCGCGGACCGTCATGCGCATGTTCGCGGCCTGCAGCTCGCACCAACCTCGTTCGTCGTACGCCCACACTCCGATCCGGCCGCTGGTTCCGGCGGAGGAGACGATCTTGTAGCGACCGAGCATGAGCGTGTCCCCCTTGGTGCGCTCGAGGTGAGCGAAGGCGCCGTCGAGGGTCACCCCCGAGTCGGTCAGAAGTGCGTCGAAGTTCTCCAGGACGTCGCCCTTGGTCATGACCGGGAGGCTCCGTAGGTGCTCCAGCTCGAAGGTGTCGGGGTCGATCGCCCGCAGCCGTTCGGCGTGGAACCGCGAGCGCGCCTTGGCGACGCGCAAAAGGTGTCGAACGCTGCGGAGCTGAAGGACCCGGAGCTTCTCCCGCCGCATGTCGAGCCGGTACAGATGCCGAAGGACCGCTTTGGGGAGACCCAGGTTGCGCATGGGTTGCTTCGGGTCGGTTCAGGCCGAGTCCGCGGCGATGGGACGAGCCGCGGGCCGAGGCGGACCATAGTCGTGAGTGATTCGTCGACGGCGTCGAAACAGCAGGGTGCGCCGCAGAGCAAAGGTCCAGGCCAGGACCACCAGGCCGCTGACCCCCTTGGCGATCAGGAAGTGCACAGCCAGACGTTGGGCGAGGCCCCACAACACCAGCTCGTTGACGGCCAGGCCGGTGAGGCCCACCGCGAAGTACAGCGCGAACTCCAGCCATCGCCGATCACCCATGCTTCGCTCGGGGAACACCCAGCGAACCGAGATGACGTAGTGCAACCCGACACCCGAACAGAAGGCGACCGCTCCCGAGACCAGCAGGTCGACGCGCGCGATCGCGTGCAGGGTGGACAAGACGGCGAGATCGAAGAAGAACGCGATCGTGCTGCCCACGAAATAGCGCGCCATCTGAGAGGGCAGACCCGGTGCGCCTCCCCGACACGGCCCGCGTCTGCTCTCGTGGGAATGCAGGACTCGCGGCACGCACACGGCCTGACACATGGCCGGACCCGTGCAGTGCACCAGGAGCGGCGCGCGACCCCTGCGTCGCCGACCTCGTCGCCGGACCGCGGGCCCGCGATCGGCCATCCGGACGGTCGGCGGTCGAGCGCCCCGTGCCCCCGGGTCGAGCGCGCGATCGGGGCAGGTGCCCTCGAAGCCTCGCGGCGTACGGTGCCGTAGGGGCGCGACCATGAAAACGAGCTTCCTCCCAGAGCATCCGGGCCTACCGCTGGTCGTCCGCGCACGCCGCTCTCTGACTCCGGCCGACCTGGCGCCCTGGATGGCCGAGGTGCGGACCGAGCTGGAGGCGCTCTTGCACCACTACGGCGCCCTGCTCTTCCGCGGGCTCCCCATCGAGGAGGCCCCGGCGTTCGAGCAGTTCGCCGGATGGTTCGGCAAGAGGTTGTCCGACTACGTGCGTGGCACCTCTCCGCGCAGTCGCGTGCACGGGCAGGTGTTCACGTCGACGGACGCGCCGGCGTTCTTGCCGATCCCGCTGCACTGCGAGATGTCCTATGCGGACGACTGGCCGGCCAAGGTCCTGTTCTACTGCAAGGTTCCGCCGCGCAAGGGGGGAGCGACGCCCATCGCCGACATGCGACGTGTGCTCGAAGACATGGATCCCGACAAGCTTCGGCGCTTCGAAGCGCACGGGCTGCGGTTCGTTCAGAACATCCGACCACGAACGCGTCGCCTGGGCTTTCGGGGCTGGATCGACATGTTCCAGACGGAGGACCGCGAGGCGATCGCCCGTCTGTGTGATGCACAGGGGATCCGGTGGAGCTGGCACGGAGACATCCTGCGCCTCGTGAAGCAGCGGCCGGCGGTGATCCGACATCCGGTCACCGGCGTGCGGGTGTGGTTCAACGCGGCCACGACCTTCCACGACTCGTGGTCCTCCGAGCTCCGGCGGGCACGTCTACCGTTGCTCGCGGCCGCGGCCGCGGTGGCGGAACGCTGGCGCCGGCTCACCCTGGATCCCGAGGACTTCCCCCGTCACGCGTTGCTGGGAGACGGAAGCCCGATCCCTCGCGCGGATCTCGAGCACGTGCGGGACCTGATGCACCGCCACACCGTCGCGTTCCCTTGGGAGCGCCACGACGTCCTGGTCATCGACAACGCCGCGGTGGCGCATGCGCGGGAACCTTTTCGTGGACCACGCCGGATCCTGGCCGCGCTGGTGCCCCGCGACGTCGAGCAGCCGCACGTCGAGGCGCCGCGCCCCCGCGGGAATCGATGACGACTCTCCGGATCGACGGGAAGGGGTAGTTCCTTTCCGAAGGTCGTTTTTCGCCGAAGGTCGTTTTTCGTGCCTCGGTATGGATCCGTTGGAGGCATCCCGTGAGT
>CAZYSW010000172.1:0-10871 GCA_964650105.1 uncultured Nannocystaceae bacterium | reverse complement strand
GCGAGCCCGCGTCGGAGTGATCCGACCCCGACGGCTCGCGGGCGGGTGCTGGGCGCGGCCGCCGCTTCGAGGCGAGGTGTGGCGAAGCCGCACGGGGGCGGCGCCCTGGTTGCAAAACCCGCGCGGGGCACCGGTGGCGTCGAATGCCCCGGAGGGATAAGCTAGCCGTGAGGGTGCTGTCGGTCGTCGCAACCAAGATCCGCACGTCCAGAGACGGAGGTGGTCTCACGTCCACCGTGGGTCGGATCTACGAAGGGTACCTGCTCTCCGAGCCGGTGGTCGGTCGCGGTATGGTCATCTTCCGCGATCCCAACGGTCGACGCATGGTGACGACCGCCGTTCGGAGAGTGCTCACGACCTCCGAGACCAACGTCTTGTACGTCGAGACCGAAAACAGCGTGTATCGGATCTCGATTCGTGACGATCGTTTGGCCGCGGCCGCGGGGTGAGCCTTGGCGCGGCCACGTACCGCGGTGCGTGGCGGCCAGCACGCGGGCCCGATACCCTTGGGCATGGTGTGTCGTTGGAGTAGGTCGATGCTGTGCGTGGGCTGGTTGGTCGGGTGCTCGCTGTCGCCGTCCGATCCGACCGCCTTCGGTGACGAGAGCGCCGAAGGCACCGGAGGGGCGGGATCGCAGGCCACGACCGGTGTGTCGACCGACGACCCCTCGGCCGAGGGCACCCAGTCCGGCGACGCTTCGGGAACGAGCCTGGAGTCGAGTGGCGATGGGCTCACCTCGGACTCGTCGACGTCGACGTCGTCGCCCTCCACCACCGACGCGACCGCGACGGGCTCGAGCGATTCGAGCTCCTCCACGGGGACGCCCGATCCGTGCGGGAACGGGACGATCGACCCTCCGGAGCAGTGCGACGGGCAGGAGCTCGGCGGTGCCACCTGCGAGAGCGAGGGGTTCGGAGGGGGGACGCTGGCGTGCGACGACGACTGCACGTTCGACTACTCGAGCTGTACCGATCCCGCGTGCGCCATGGCTCCCCGACCCCCCGGCGGCGTGTGCCCGGCCGAGTGCACCGGTGGTTGCGACATGGGATCGATAACGTGTTCGATCCATTGCATCGGCACCACCGCTTGCCAAAATGTACTCGTCGATTGCCCCGAGAATTGGGCGTGTCACGTCCTGTGCGACGGCACGCGCGCGTGCGAGGGCGCGACGATCGACTGTCCCGCCGATTACGCCTGCTCGGTCCTGTGCGACGGCACGACGCCGTGCGACGATGCCGTCTTCGCGTGCGGCAACGGTCCGTGCACCGTGACGTGCGAAGGGACGTCCCCCTGCGAGGGATCCACACTGCAATGTGGGGCGGGCGACGGCCTGGTCCACTGCACCAACGTCACGAGCGTCAACCCCGATCCGGTCGCCGTGCCCGACGCCCAGTCGAGCTGCATGTGCGAGGTCATGGGGTGCTGACCGCGCCTCTCACCAGGTGCGGCGCTGGTAGACGTTGACCGTCAGGTATGCGCCCTCGCGGTGGCCGGGCGCGATGGGGTGGTCGAAGCCGGGACCGAGCGCCTGAACCCGGGTGAGGACGCGAGAGCCCTGCCCGGGCAACGACGCGACCAGACGATCGAGGTGATCGCTGCCGATGTGGTGGCTGCATGAGCAGACCACGAGGTGGCCGCCGGGGCCCAGCAGGCCGGTCAGGCGCTCGAGGGTGCGCTGCATGGCTCTCAGCGCCCGATCGACGTCCTTCTTGCGGGCGGCGATCTTGGGCGGGTCGAAGACGATGGTCCCGAAAGGTCCGGTGAGCTCGGGACGATCGAGATCCAGCGCGAACATGTCCCCCTCGACCCAACGCACGTCGGACAGACCGTTGGCCGCCGCATTGGCGGCCGCGAGCTCGAGCACCGCTTTCGACTGATCGAGGCCCACGGTCGGGACGCCCAGCCGCGCAGCGTGGAGCGAGAAGCCGCCGACGTGGCCCCCGACGTCCAGCATGGGCAGCCCGTGGCGACGGGCCAGGTGCGCCACCGTGCGTCGATTCGCACGCTGGTCGTGATAGGCTCCCGTCTTCTGGCTCGGCGGGGCGGGGACCTCGAACGCGAGGTTGTGCTCGGTGAAGCGCAGCACCTCCCGCTCATCGTCTCGCCTGAGGCCGGCGTCGAACCCCTCGCGCCGGGCCGCGGTCTCGGGACGGACGACGTGGATGCGGCCGCTCCAGTGCCCGCGCAGCCAGTCGACGATGGCGTCCTCGCGCGCGGCCATGGGGGCGGTGGTGATCTGCACCACGAGATCGTCGCCGTAGCGATCCACGACGAGGCCGGGGAGGCCGTCTCCTTCGGTGTTGACCTCGCGGTATCCCGTCGTTCCCTCTTCTTCGAAGCGATAGGCCCGTCGTGCCTCGAAGGCCGCGCTCAACCGTCGGTCGAGCCAGTCGTCGGGTGGGCGCGCGGCACCGAACGTCAGCACCCGGATCGCGATGGTGGAGACGGCCGAGACGAGCCCGAAGGCCACGGTGTCTCCCCGGTGATCGACGACTTCGGCGAGCGCGTGCGGATCCGGAACCCCGAGAAACCGCGCGATCTGGCGCCGCCGGACCCAAGGGCCCGTCTGCGGTCCGATGCGGCCCGCATCGCGACGCAGTTGCACGCGAACGGTCATCGCGCGGAAGTCTATCAGGGCATGATGGTGTCGGCGGGCTCGCGCCGAGCACCGTCGAGCCTCGGATCCTCGTGCCCGCGCGGCATTGCGGTCACCGCATCGCCAGAGGCTGGCCCCCCCGTGGTGACGGTCCCGCGCGTGATCTATCCTTGCTGGGCTCGCCGTCGGAATCGGTCGCAGCGTCAGCGGGCTGGAGGATGGAGGAACCATGACGAACGCATACGAGACCACGAACCTCTTCTTGCAGCAGGCCTTCGAGGCTCTGGAGCTTCCGGACGACTACGAGCACCTGCTGAAGACCCCCAGTCGAGAGCTCCGCGTCGAGATCACCATCACCAAGGACGACGGGAGCATCGGGAACTTCATCGGCTATCGCATTCAACACGACGATGCGCGCGGGCCCTTCAAGGGAGGTCTGCGCTACCACCCCGAGGTCGACCAGGACGAGGTTCGATCGCTCGCCAGCCTGATGACGTGGAAGACGGCCGTGGTCGGCGTGCCGTTCGGCGGGGCCAAAGGTGGAATCCAGGTGGATCCGCGAACGCTCTCCATGCGCGAGCAGGAACGGCTCACCCGGACGTTCGTGAGGCAGATCTACGAGGTCATCGGTCCCTACAAGGACATCCCCGCTCCGGACGTCAACACCAACGCGACGGTGATGGGGTGGTTCTTCGACGAGTACAGTCGCATCGTCGGCTTCTCCCCGGGGGTGGTCACCGGCAAGCCGCTGCACCTGCACGGGTCGCCGGGACGCGCGTCCGCCACCGGGCGGGGTTGCATGCTCGCGCTCCGCGAGGTGTTGAAGGCGGAGGGCAAGTCCATCGCGGGCCAGCGCGTGGCGGTGCAGGGTTTCGGAAACGTCGGGAGCTGGGGAACTCGCCTCTTGGAGGAGGAGGGAGCCAAGATCATCGCCGTCAGCGACATCAAGGGGGGCATCTTCCACGGCGACGGGATCGACATCCGTGCTCTCCTCGAGCACGTGCGCAAGACGGGCAGCGTCGTGGAGTTCCCCGGGAGCGAGCCGATCTCCAACGACGACCTGCTCACCTGCGACTGCGACGTGCTGATGCCCGCCGCGCTGGGCCACGTCATCACGGAGAAGAACGCACCGCACGTGAAGGCCAAGTACGTACTCGAAGGCGCCAACGGACCCTGTACCGCCGAGGCGGACGAGATCCTGAACTCGCGAGGCGTCACGTGCATTCCCGACATCTACGCCAACGCCGGTGGCGTGACGGTGAGCTACTTCGAGTGGGTTCAGAACCTGCAGAACTTCAAGTGGACCGAGGCCAAGGTCAACGAGGAGCTCGACGGGATCATGGTCGGTGCACACGCCAAGATCCGGGAAATGATGAAGGCGCGAAAGATCCCGATGCGCACGGCGGCCTTCGCCGTGGCCATCGAGGCGGTGCGGCAGGCCACCGACGCGCGTGGGCTCCAGTAGCCCGAAACCCGCCGGCGGGGAGGTGACCACCCGGTGGACGCCGGGCGGTGATGCGCCGGCGGGACGAAACTTCGCCCGCGGCTCGACGGCGCCGACGCTCAGGAGCCGGAATCGCTCGTGGGGGGCTGGGGGGGGATCGCCGCGAGCCAGAGCGTGGCGTCTCCCTCGTAGGTGACCGACGGGGTGGTGGCGGGGATCAAGACGGTCTGTCCACGGCGCAAGTGCAGCGGATCGCCGTTCGCGCCGCGAAGCGTGGCCGCGCCGGCAGTGCACAGGACGATCTCGAGACCCGTCCGCGGGGCATCGACGACCCGATCGCCGGTGAGATCCAGCCGCGACAGCCGGAACTCGACGGCCGGGGTGGGATACTCCCATCGAGGGCCGCGCCGGATGGGGCGGATGCGCTGTGGGGCCGTGGGGTGAAACGCGAGCGTGCCGAGCAGCTCCGGGACGTCGACGTGCTTGGGGGTCAGCCCCCCGCGCAGCACGTTGTCGGAACTGGCCATGATCTCGAGAGCGGCGCCGCGCAGATAAGCGTGCAGTCGACGGGCGGGCACGAAGAGGCCCTCGAAGGGGCGCAGATGCACGAGGTTCAAGAACACGATCGAGAAGACGCCGACGTCGTGCGGATGCTCTGTCAGGAGCTGCTCGGCGAATCGCCGCGGTTGCGGCGACAGGCGCGGCAGGCCTGCACGCAGCTCGCCGAGAGCACGCGCGGCGACGGCGGCGGGTCGCGTCATCAACCGCTCGAAGCCTCGGCGCAGGCCCTCGGTTTCGCGCAATGCCGCGACGACGTCATCGAGCACGGAGACCCCCAGCCGCTCGAGGTCGCTCGCAATGTCCAGTGGATCGCGAAATCCTTCCAGCGCCCAAAAGTCGTCCAGGGCGACGACGAGCTCCGGCTTGTGGTGGGGATCGCGATAGTTTCGCTCGGGTGCGTCCCGCGGGATGCCGGCCGCATCCTCCCGCGCGAATCCGGCGCGCGCCTGCTCTCGATCGGGGTGGGCCTGGATCGACAGCGGCTTGTCGGCGGCGAGGACCTTGAACAGAAAGGGCAGGGTGCGGTCGCCGGCCGATGCGGGCCTGCCCACCGCGTCTTCGAAGTGTCGGGAGAGCAGCGCGTTCAAGTCGATCGTTTCGCCCTCCAAGTCGGCCATCGAGGGAGCGCTGGGATGCGCGCCGATCCACAGCTCGGCGTGGGGCTTGCGGTGCGGGTTGGTCCGCTCGAGGAGATCGGGGATGAAGTCGGCCGACCCCCAGGCGTAGTGTCGAACGGGGTTGTCGAGGCGAACGAAGGGCGGGAGCTTCATCGCGACCTCCTGCCGTTCACCTCACGCCACGTCTTCGGCATCGACGGGGACGCGTCGAGGTCGCGCCGAGGGCACGTGCATCCCCCGGTCGATGGTCGTCAGCTCGAACCGCTGCGCCCTCGGCACGCGGGCCAGCTCGCGGCATGCTTGCTCGGCCCGCACCGCATCCGCGCAGGTGAAGAGATCCGCGGCGGCATCGCCGGATTCGGGCCACGGATGGATCGAGATGTGCGACTCGGCGAGCAGACCCACGACCGTGGCATCTTGCGACTCGAACCGGTGGCTCGCCTCGCGCAACGGCGTGCAGCCCGAGCGCTGGACGGCGTGGTGCAGCGCCCCCCGAACCTCGGCGAGATCGTTCAGGAGCACCGCCGGGCAGCCGTACATCTCGAGCACGCAATGAGCGCCGATGCGTAACACGCTTTCCTCCGGGGGCTCGGTGCGATGCGGCCTCGAGCACGACCACGGACGGCTCAATCTAGAGGATGGGGCAGCCCGGCGCAACTCGAGTGCGCGTGAGCCGATCGCCGCAACGCGAGGGTGCATCGAACACCCGCAGGGTGTCGAAAACGCGTGGTGTCGACCGGCCGCGACGTGACGACGCCACCGAGGCCTCGAGCCACCGACCCGCCGGATCGAAAAGGGACATGCGTCGGCCGGCGAGGTCAGTGCGTCGCGTCCCGCAGCTCGATCCGCGTGGTGCGGCTCAGATGGGCTTGTCGATGCGGATGAAGACCTGGGTGCCGTCGGCCAGGGCAGCGCGGTACTGGGGCAGCGATTTCTTGGCCGGTCCCGCGATCACGCGTCCGGTGTCGTCGAACCGCGAACCGTGGCAGGGACAGCGCAACACCTGCTCCTCGTCGTTCCAGCGGATCGTGCAACCCAGGTGAGGGCAGCGCAACGACATGACCCGGAACTGATCGTTCTCGATGCGCATGACGAGAAGGGGCCCTTTGTGACCGGGGGGTTGGATCGACATCATGCCGCCGGGGGTCGCGAGCACCGGGTGATCCTTGAGGTCGAGCTTCACCACGCCGTCCTCCGCCTTCACACGCTCGGTTTCCCACTTCGCACCCGCGCAGCCGGTCACCAGCGCGCCAGCGGCCGTACCCACGAAGCCACGCCGCGTGAGCGTGGGGCACGAGCAATCGCGCGGGGTGCAGGACGGTCGATCGGAAGCCATGGCCGGGGCCAGTATCCCCGAGCCGGCCCCGTCGAACACCCCCGACAGGCACCCCTTCGCGAAAATCGCGAGGCCCGCGCCGGAGGGGGATACCCCGCCGGCCGAACGCGCTCGGGGGCGGCATGGCGAGCGCTCCGCGGCGGCTGGTATGTTGCGGCTCGTGGTCGCGCTGACCGCTTCCGTGTGCGCCTGGCTGTTGGGCTCCGCCGTGACCCTGTCGATGGCCGATGGGCCGGTCGGTGCCGCGCGACGGGGTAACGACGCGCTGTATCGGACGCGCGGTCCGATCTACAGCCTGGCCGCCGCACCTCGCCTGGGCGTCCTGCTCGCCGGCGGTGCACGGGTCATTCAGCCGGTGGGGTTCGGGGCCGGGCTGCAATTTCGCGTGCATGCCCTCCACCTGGGCCCCGTGCGGATCGGCGGCGAAGTCCAGCTCGGACACACTCGATTCCTCGAGCGGCGCACGATCCTCCACGACTCGGGCGCGGGACCCGAAGAGGTCCGGCGATACGCGGCGCTGGGACACACCGACTTCACGCTCGGCCCCTCGTTCCAGGTCGTGATGGGTCCCGTGTTCCTCGAGCTCGGGGGTGGCGCGGGGCTCGGGATTTCGAGCTTCGTTCGGCCCACGGGAGCGTTTTCGAACACCGAGGAGCACTTCGTCGACTACACCGCGCTCTTGCGGGGGGGCGGGCACCTCGGCATCCCCATCCGCAACAACCAGGGACTGCTGGTCGGGGCCGCGCTGCACAAGTACTTTTCGAAGCTGCAGATCGCGTCCGACCCCGGTGAGGTCGACGCCGATCCCGAGGTGTCCGACGTGAACCCGTTCGACCTGATGCTGGACTTTACGCTGGGGTATCACTGCATGTTCTGACGACCCCGGGCGAACGACCGCGGCTTCGCGCGCCGATGCCTCGGCACGGAGAGCTCTCGATGAAACTCGCTGCGCATCCCACCCGCAAAGCCCCTCGCGGACCCGTCGTCTGCGTGGTCATGGACGGTATCGGCATCGGCAACGGAGACCACGGCGACGCGGTCGCCGCTGCGTTCACGCCCACGCTCGACTGGCTGAGGGCCCTTCCGTCGGCTCGGAGCCTCAAGGCGCACGGAACGGCGGTCGGTCTGCCCTCGGACGCCGACATGGGCAACAGCGAGGTCGGACACAACGCGCTAGGGGCGGGCCGGGTGTTCGATCAAGGCGCCAAGCTGGTCAACGCCGCGATCGCGTCGGGGGCGATGTTCGAAGGGGAGGTGTGGCGCAAGGCGATCGAGACCGTGAAGTCCTCGGGAGAGCCCCTGCACTTCCTCGGCCTTCTCTCGGACGGGAATGTGCACAGCCACGTCGACCATCTCCACGCGATGCTGCGACGCGCCGCCGAAGACGGTGTACGCAAGCTGCGTGTCCACGCGTTGCTCGACGGCCGCGACGTGCCGGCCCGGTCCGCGCTCGGGTACGTGGATCGCACCGATCAGGTGCTGGAATCGCTGCGCGCCCAGGGCATCGACGCTCGGTTCGCGAGCGGCGGCGGGCGGATGCGGATCACCATGGACCGCTACGAAGCGGACTGGGCCATGGTGGAGCGAGGATGGAAAGTTCACGTCCTGGGCGAAGGCCGTCGGTTTCCGAGCGCCCGGGCCGCGATCGAGACGCTCTACGAGGAAACGGGGGCCGATGATCAGAATCTTCCGGGGTTCGTGATCGCCGAAGGAGGCGAGCCGGTGGGCCCGATCCGAGACGGCGCCGCGGTCATCCTCTTCAACTTTCGGGGCGATCGCTCGATCGAGATCTCGAAAGCGTTCGAGTGGGACGAGTTTCCGCACTTCGATCGTTCTCCTCGGCCCCGGGTCTTCTTCGCGGGCATGATGCAGTACGACGGCGACGAACGGGTGCCGGCGACGTTCCTGGTGTCGCCCCCGGTCATCGACGACACGATGGGGGAGCTCCTCGCCCGAGCCGGCCGCAGGCAGCTCGCGATCGCGGAGACGCAGAAGTTCGGGCACGTGACGTACTTCTGGAACGGCAATCGTTCGGGGCGGTTCGACGACGCGCTCGAGACTTACATCGAGATCCCGTCGGACGCCTTGCCCTTCGAGGAGCGGCCCTGGATGAAGGCGGCGGAGGTGACCGACGCGCTCATCGGTGCGCTGATGCGCGAACACTACGATTTCGTGCGGGTCAACTACGCCAACGGAGACATGGTGGGGCACACCGGCGTGCTGCGGGCGACCCGGATCGCGGTCGAGGCCGTCGACCTGTGCCTCTCACGGCTGGTGGCCACGGTGCGCAGGCTCGACGGCGTGCTGGTGGTGACAGCCGATCACGGCAATGCCGATCACATGCTCGAGCGACAGCCCGATGGGACCGAGGTTCGGACGAGCCACAGCCTCAACCCGGTCCCGTTTACAATCTTCGACCCGCGCTCGTCGGGCGAGGGACCCCCGGTGCGGGATCTCGGGGACGCCGAGCCAGCCGGGCTGGCCAACGTGGCCGGCACCTGCCTCGAGCTGCTCGGCTTCGGGGTCCCCGCCGCATATCGCCCCAGTCTCCTGGCGCCGTGAGGCACCGACGGGCCCCGGTCCACCCCACGGACTGCGCAAGTGAACCGGAGGGGAGGGGGGCCATAGTCCGCGGTCGGGGCGGCCACCGGGCGGCGAGGCGAGGCGTCGCCCCCAAAGCTGCCGACGTCGGCCGCAACGCGGGGCATCCTCGAACCCTTCGTCGCGCGGCCCGCTTTTGATAACGTTCCCGGCGATGTCCCCCTTCGGTCTGTCCCGCTTTGGTGTCGTGATGGTTGGCGCCCTGTGCGCGTTTCCGCTCACCGCCTGCAAGAAGGGCGGAGGGCGTGGTGGGTCCCCCATGGCGAGGTGGGTGGACAACCCGACCCCCGGTACGAAGGAAGGCAACGTCATCACGATCCCCAACCTCGGTGTGAAGTTCGAGATCCCCGAGACGTTGTACGTGTATCGGGAGTGCGGCGAGGCATCGCACTCCCCCGAGGGAGCCGAGAAGTGGATCCCGGTGATCACCTGTCGCTCGGTGTCCGGAGGGTTCTCGGGGTTCGGCGAGCAGGAGGCCGAAGAGGATCCCTTCGCGGACGAAGAGGTCGCCGAGTCCGAGGGCGCGGAGCCGATCGAGATCACGTTCTACGTGACCAAGAAGACGCGGCCCCTCGACGAGCGCGCAGTGTCGTGGTTCGAGAACCAGTACAAGCAGGCCGGCCTGAGCGTCGACGAGATCAGCTACCAGCACGACTTCCAGAAGAAGGAAGGCATTTACGCCAAGCTGCACGTCCTCGACAGCGAGACCCAGACCCCCAGCCGCGAGATCGTGCAGTTCCTCTTCCCGCGCGAAGACGTGGTGTTCATCGCGCGTATGGAGTACCCGTTCGGCGAAAGCCGCAGTGTGGACAACGACTGGCGGTACATCCTCTGGAACTTCGATTTCACTGCCGTCGGTGGGTGAGTGCGTTCGGGGCGGGCGTGGCCTGGGTCGCGCCCCCCGGCCGCCCCGGCACGGGTCAACGGGTCGAGCGGCAGGGCCCTGGCATCACGTCGGGGTGACGGGCGAGCTTCGCCCCATGGGCCGTGACCGCCAGCGTTTCGCAGGGGCGGAGCTCGATGCAGTACGTCGTCTGCTCGCCCGCATGACGGATCTCGAGGGAGCGCAGCCCGGGGGCGACGTCGGCCCACAGCCGGCCGCTCCCGTCCGCGTCCAGCGCAAGCCCGTCGAGCGACGCCGAGGTCGGGGGAATGCCGGGCTCGGGAGGAAGGTCGGAGGTCAGCACGACGCTGGCGGGATGGACGAGGCTGGCCAGTGCTTCGAGCTCGTCGTCGCGAAGGGGTGTCACGTCGGGTGAGGGGGGCGACTCCAGCAAGCTGCGGACCCCCGGTTCGACCGACGATGGTCCGGCGAGCAGGCCACGCACCGCGATGCGGCAGCGGTGCTCGTCGGGCTCGGCCAACACGCTCTCGGCCAGCTCGGCGAGGCGGGGGTCGCAGGCCTTCGCTCGACGCGCTGCCTCGGCGAGGGACTCGCAATCGGAGCTCGGCTCCGACGCATCGACTCGTCCACCGCACGCCGTGGCGAGCACCGTGACGAGGACCGAGATCCTCGTCGGCGGGTGGCGGGTGGCACCGCACGATCCCATCCCAGGGCAGAGTAGCAGGGGCCGGCGCGGGTGCTCCTGGCCCGGCCGGGCGACC
Organism: uncultured Nannocystaceae bacterium; assembly: GCA_964650105.1. Lineage (GTDB taxonomy): Bacteria > Myxococcota_A > Polyangia > Nannocystales > Nannocystaceae > CAZYSW01. The sequence goes on along the minus strand of CAZYSW010000172.1, from coordinate 110 downwards.
GCGTTATGCTCCGGACCCCATGGAGGTGTCGTATTTCGACTACAACGCGACGACCCCCGTGCACCCCGCCGTGCGCGCGACCGAGACGCAGCTCGTCTTCGAGCGCCGCG
>CAZYSW010000171.1:0-10897 GCA_964650105.1 uncultured Nannocystaceae bacterium | reverse complement strand
TACATGGGCATCGACGTCCGCCGGCTCGACGGTGGTGAGGTCGACCTCTATCTCTACGCCGAGGGCGTGGAGGTGGATCGGGCCGTGGGAACCTGGAACGGGTTCTTCCTCAAGCCATTGCACCGCCCGGTGGATCCGCAGCGCTACACGATCGAGGTGCGCCACGCCGACGGCGGTGAGCAGCCCTACAGCCTCGAGGTCTACGTGCTCCCCACCGCGCCATGCCCGTAGGTTGCGCGGTTCGCAGGGGCGAGCCAGCGTCGGCGACGAAGTGCGTCGCGGCCTCACGTGCGCGTTGCGTGCTCGGGTCCGCGTGGCTTGGCGCGCCGGTGCTGCTCACCACCTGGATCGTCTGCGCGTGCGGGCGATCCCCGCCTACTGCGGCCATGGAGATGGCCCCGGACTCTTCGACGTCATCGCACGGGGAGTCCTCGAGCTACGGGTCTGGTGCCGTCTCGTCCGCGACCATGGACTCCGGCGCGACCGGAGCAACTGATACGACGACCGACACGGGCAGCGGCGGTGGCTCCTGCTCGGACGAGCCGATCGCAAAGCCCGAGGTCTTCGAGTGCAGCCTCATCGAGCAGGATTGCGCCGCCGAGAGAAAGTGCATGCCGTGGGCGAACGACGGCGGCGTGGCATGGAACGCCACGCGATGCAGTTGCATCGCGGCGGCTCCGCGGAGCATCGGGGAGAAGTGCCTCGTTGCTGGCGACGCGGCGAGAGGGCTCGACGATTGCGAGCGTGGGGGGATGTGTTGGGGCGTCGAGCCCGAGAGTGGAACTGGGACCTGCGTGCGAGTGTGCGGCGGCGGAACCACCGGTGCCGATGCCCTGTCCGAGTGTGCGTCGGCGGAGACGTGTCGCGTGCTCAACGAGGGCGCGCTCGCGGTGTGCGTGCCCAGGTGCGATCCGTTCGCGTCCACCTGCCCGCAAGGTCAGGCATGCCTGCCGTCGGAGTTCGAGACGCAGTGGTCATGCGTACCCCTCATCCCTGACCTGCCCAGGGTCGGGGCCCCGTGCGAGTACGCGAACGTCTGCTCGCCGGGCTCCCTCTGCGTCGAGACCACCGAGTGCCTCGCCGCCGCGTCGTGCTGCACCGAGTCCTGCAGCGAAGACGGCCGCATCGGCACTTGTCCAATTCCCGATCGTCCCTGCCAGCCATGGCACGCGCCTGGCCGGGGCCCGGACGGCGAGCACGGCGTGGGCTCGTGCACATCGTATCCGCTCCCGATGCAGCCACCGAGACTGGCCCGGACGGTCCGGGTGCCTTGACAGACTCGCTCGGTCGCCTTGGTTGAGGGCATCGCCCGCAGCGCGGCGGCGACATCGAATCTGCACCCGAGTCGCGGGTGCTTTGTAAAAATCTCTCTCTCCGGGGCTTCGCGGGACCGCCCGCCCTCGCTCACCAATCATCCCGGCGCGAGACAGCCGCCCGCTGGGCAGTTCGGGTTCGTCCCCGGCAGCCACGCCACCCATTCCGAGCACGCGCGCGTGTTCGAGGACGTGCCCGTGCAGAAGCGATACCCCAACGGCCGGACCGAGCCGAGCGCGGGCACGACCGTGAACGCCACGTGCACCCGCTGGAGCTCGACCTTCTTGAGCTCGGCCTTGAGCGCGCGGGCGGGCTCGGGCTTCACCGGCCAAGCGAGCAGGTGCCCGTTCGCTCGCATCCTCGGGCTGCGAAGTGGCAACGAAACCGGCGGGAGTCCTTCGACCCAGAGCCAGTAGGCCTCCGCCTCGAAGTCGTACGCGAGCTCTCGGACGCTACTCGGACCCTGGAGATCGACGCTATACGCGGTCTCGCTCAAGACGCGGAGGATCTCCTGGCGCGCCTCGACGTAGGCTGGCACGCGTGTCTCCTGCACGTCGCGGCGAGCGAACTCATCCTGCGCCGCTCGGATCTCCTTGCGCAACTCGGGGAAAACATCCTCCGGCTTCGCCTCGACGTCGAGCAGCAGCGCGAGGCGCTCGAGCGGATCCATCGGCGACCACGTCAGGCTCGCCTCGCTCAGCTGCGCCGGGTCGCGGTCGAGGACCTTCGCCTCTGCCGCCGCGGCGAGGTCGTCCTCCACGTCGATGTCGCGGACGGTTACATCGCATTCCCTGGGTAGGCCGCGCAGCAGGCGCTCCTCGAGCATCTCGGCGATGATGGTGCCGTTGCGCTCGTCGGCGAGGTGGTCGAACGCCCCGGCGCATGTGAGGTCGCCAGCGACTCGGGACTCAACTCGGGCGGCCGATCGGGCGACCGCGCACATTCCGTCCAGCTCGGTGCGCGCAAAGCCGGTCAGCGTGCTCCGCCGCTGGCGACGCTCCAAGTAGCGCTCGGCGCTGTCTGGAATTGCGCACACGCACGCGGCGAACTGCTCGCATCGCGAGGGGGTCCGAGACGCGGACGACGACGTCGTCTTCTTCGATGCATCCTCACCGAGACTCGGAGAGTCTTTGGCAGCCGACCACAAGATGAGCAGCAAGACGCTGGCGACAATGGCGGCCGCTTGGAGCTTGAGCCGCAAGGGCGGACGCCAACCTGGTCTCGAAGCCCCGCCCCGGTCGTCTGTGCCGCGGGCCCACACCTGCGAGGGGTGGACCCACGCAGTCCAGCCCGGCCGCCACACGAGCACCTGCCGCCCCGTGGCGAGGTGCTGGGCCGCCACGGCCCACGCGGTCCCCTCGTCGAGAGGTCCTTGAACCGCCCCGTCGACGGAGACGTGGAAGGCCGCTGTGCTGGTGGGCCCGGTCACTTCGATACCTCCACGGCTTAGCTCGTGTGTTATGTAACATGAAAGCTAAGCCCGTTACGCCGGTGCGGTGGCCGAGGGCCGCCGAAGCCAGATCTGGTCAAACCCGAAGACCGCGCGCGCGGTCGAGCGGGAGCTGGTCCGCATCGGCGCGCGTCTCCGAGCACTCCGCGACGAGTGCGGATGGACGCTCGAGCAGACCGCCGAGCGGGCGAGCCTCCATCCGGTCTCACTGTCGCGGGTCGAGACCGGCTCCGTGAACGTCACGATCGCGACGCTCGTCGCGGTCACGCGCGCCCTCGGAGTCGAGCTCGTCGCGCTCTTCGACGAGTCGTAGGCCGAGAAGGGGGATCCGGGCCGTTGTCTTCGCGGGGTCCCTCGACGCGGCCGCGGGGGCGGTGTCGAACCTGCGTGGATTTCGAGACGACGATTCTGCTTCGGGGTTCCCAACGGCGGTCACGCCTGGCGCGCCACACCCCGTGGAGGAGGCAGACCACGAGCGGCGGCCAGCGCTTCAGGGCCCGTCGTGCCGTCACCGGATCTCTTCGGCCGTGTCCCGGGCTCGCTGTCGCCTCCGCTTCTCGGCCTTCCCCTTCTCGGCGTAGACGACCACCACCGAGGTAGCGACGGTCATGAAGGGACACTCACGGACGCAGCGATGCGTGAGGCTCATCTACCGTTCCTCGTCACGCAGCCTGGCGAAGCTCTCGTAGCTCCCCCGCTCGTAGTAGTCGATGAGATGCTGGGCCCGGAGGTACAGGTCCTTCGGCGGAAGCTCACCGGTGCAGCCGAAGTAGACGTTCGCCATCACGTGGAGATCGCCGGCGGTCTCGAGGAACTCGTCCCCGAAGAACACCTCGCACGCGACCATCCTTTTGGCGCACCTCTCGGGCAGGTCCCGCTCGATCGTCATCGCCGCGGCGCACGGACGGCTGTCCTCGCCACACGACCCGCACATGTGCTTGACGTACCGATGTTCGGGGTCGGGTGGGCCCGGCGTTAGCAGAGCGGTGATTCCCACGACCACGGCGACGAGCGCGACCGAACCGAGCATGAGAGCGGCGAATGTGCGTGCGAGTTTCGCGTTCGTGGTGGGGCGCGCGACGACAGGTGCTCGGGCGGTCGTGCTGGGGTCCGGTCCCCGCCATACCTGCGATGCCGGGACCCACGAGCTCCACCCGGGCCGCCACACGACCACATGCCGGCCGGCAGCCATGTGCTGGGCCGCGAGGGCGCGGGCCGCCCCCTCGTCGCCCGGCCCCTGCTCGGCGCCGTCGATGGAGATGTGGTAGTCCGCGGGCGTGGGCTCGGTCATCGGGACGATCGCGTGGCTTAGCTCGTGTGTTACTTAACACAGAAGCTAACGCCTGTACGCCTGTACGCCGGTGCGGTGGCCGAGGGCCGCCGCAGCCAGATCTGGGCCGACCCGAGGACCGCACGCGCCGTCGAGCGGGAGCTGGCGCTCGACGTGGTCGAACTCCACGAGCTGCACGCGGTCGCCGGCGGGCGCGAGGGCGGCGGCCACGAGGTGGTCGTCGGCGGGGTGCGGGACGTAGTAGACCGGGGACGTGTCGAGGCGGTGGGCGTGCATCGCGAAGGATGCACGCGCGCCGTGAAGACGGTACACGGCTTCTCGGTCGAAGCCGGCGGTCAGTCGTCCATCATCGTCTCGAGGATGGCGTCGACGTCGATGCCGTTGTCGTCCCTCTGCTCGGCGCCGAGGTCGTCGGGCTCGGACGACCTGAAGATCTCGAAGACGTTTTCGGGCAGGTCCGCGGCGGTCTCGATGCGGAGGCGGATGCCCGTGCGGACATTGCCGCGGGACGTGTGTCGCGTCCCCACGCCCAGGTCCTTGAGCCGCCGGCCGAGGGCGTTCTTGGTCGCGGCCTGCTTGCCCTCGCGCAGGCACCACGCCTCGTGGCTCGCGAACAGGCTCGAAGCCGTCTCCTCAGCCGCGGGGTGAAGCTCGCAGCACGCCGCGAGCCACTCGCCGAGCACGTCGGACTCCTGCCGGTAGGCACCCGTTGCCGCGAGCACCCTCTCGGGCGCGACGCCGAGGCCGCGCTCGAGGTAGACCTTCGCCCCGCGCGCGAGCCAGGCCAGGATGGCTGCGCGGGCGTCGTCTGTGTCGAGTCTCTCTGGGAGCTCTGTGTCCTTGTCTTCGTCGGCGACGGTCTGCGACCACTCGATGCGACGGATGCGGCGCCACGTGCCCCCGTCCGCGGACTTCACGACGGGAGGATGGTTGGTGACGAGGTGGAGTTTCGCGCTCGGGCGGAACCGCTCCCAGTCCTTGCACATCCCGCGACCGAGGACGCTGTACCTGTCGGTGAGCTGCTTCACGCGGTCGGCCAGGAGGTGCTCGCCTTCGTCGGTCTCGGCCACGACGGCCAGGCGCGCCCCTCGAAGATCTCGGATGGCGGTCGGGTGTCCTGCGGCGCCCGAGGAGGTCAGCAACCCCGGTGCAGCTCGGACGGCGTAGTCGCCCAGTACCCGCTCGATGGCCCCGAGCACCGTGCTCTTGCCGTTGGCTCCTGGGCCGATGTGTGCGTGCATGAGTTCCTCGACGACGAGCCCAGTGCACGCGCACCCGAGCGCACGCTGCAGGTACTCGACCGTCTCCTCGTCGTGGCCCATGGCCCACCTCACGAGGCCGTCCCACTCCTCGTGCACAGCGTCGGGGCGGTAGTCAGCTTTGGCCCTGCGCGTCATCCGGTAGCCCGAGCCGTGCTCCCGCAGCGCGCCCGTGCGCAGGTCGATGACCCCCGAGCGGCAGCAGAGCAAGTACGGGTCGAGGTCGAGGCTGGACGCCGAGCACGACATCCCGGGCACCGTTCGAAGGAGCACGAGGGCGTCGTCGAGGCGACGACGTGACTCGGAGGACTTGCCCCACGCGGCCACGGCCTTGTGGTCGTGCTGCCCGAGGGCACGCGTGGACTCGAGAGCGAGTCTGTACCGCGCGCCCTCCTGGTCGCGCACCCAGATGCCGAGTACCTCGGAGTAGAGGAACCACTCCTGTAGCTCGTGCACCCAGAGCAGGTGCCCACGGACCCGAGCGGCGAGACGCTCGGCGTTGCCCGAGTCGGTAAGCGGTCCAACCCCCTCGGGGATGGGCCCGTCGTCCTTCGCCTTCGCGGCGATCTCCTTGCGCAGGCGCGTCAGCTCGACCCCGGGGATCTCCTCGGCGACGTGGGCGACGAGAGCCTGCACGGCGCCCTCGACCGAGTCCGGTTCGAGGGCGAGGAGGTCGATGAGCTGGACCTCGCGCGCGACCGCGACGACGCTGTGGCCCGGCGTGTCGGCCGGGACGAGGCGCACGAGGTGTGCCCAGGCGGGGACCTTGGCATGCTCGAGCAGCACAGCCATGCGCCACGCCTGCACGCGAAGGTCGGGATCCCGGTCGGGCACTGCGTCGACGGCGAGCACGTCGGCGAGGTCCTTGACGGGGACGCCCTTGATGTGGTCAGGCAGCGCGACGACGGAGACTTTTGCGCCCGCCTCCGTGAGCGCAACCGCGAGTCGGCGAGTCCATGTCCGGCCGGCATGGTCGAGGTCCGGCATGAGCACGACGTCGTCGCCCGGCTGCACGAGGTCGCAGAGTTCCCGGACGGCGACCTCGGACGGCTGCGCACCGAGGGTCGTGGCGCACCGGACCCCGCACGGAATGACGGCCGCGAAGTCGAGCACGCCCTCGGCGACGACGAGGTCGCCGGGCGCGTGGTGGTGCCAGATCAACGCCGCCCCTTCTGCCGCCCGTGGGCCGAGCCACCTCGGCGGCGGCGCGAGCTCGGAATCCTTGTCGGCTTCAGCGTCGGTCTCGGGCGTCGGCACGAGCTCGAGGTGCTCGACGATGCCCGCGGCCGCTGCCTCCTCCTCCGGTGAGAGTTGCGGCGCCTTGAAGGCGCGCGATCGGATCCCCCGGACTCGACCACGCCGATCTCGCCACGCCACCAGGATCCGGTCGTGCCCGAGCTGCCACCGGACTCGGTCGGGCCCGAGCTCGGGGTCGGCCGTCCAGCAGCCGGACGCGAGGGCGACCTCGCGAAGCTCGTGGCCTTTCGGGATGCGACCGTCCATCTCCTTCGCGTCCCATCGAGGCACGTACCGGTACTCGATGCCGCCCGCGCCGCTCGGGAGCAGGCCGCGGGTCCGCAGATACCGTGCGACGTGGGGCGGCACGGCGTCGGCCATCCGCACGGCAGCCTCCCTTCCGCGGTCCGCGAGAGCCACGGCATCGCGGTCGGGGACGTGGTCGTCGTCGAGCTCAATGCCGGCAAGCTCGAGGATGCCGGGGACGAGCTGCTCGGCCTCGGCCGCACACTCGGCCCAGGTGCCCCCACCGTGGTGGACGACGAGGTCGACGGGCCCGGTGAGCCGGGCGCATCGGTGACACCATGCCCGGACATCGCCGGCATGAGAGGTCAGGGCGTCGTCGCGCTCGCACGTCGTGCAGATGACGTGCGTGTCGAGGGCCTTGGCGAGCGCACGGAGGTCGCCGGAGGTATCGTGATGATCGGACATCGTAGCCCTCCTCGCCCGGCGCACGCGCTCGCCCTGGATCGGATCGCGCGTGGCCGGTGTCGAGGAGGCCGTCGGGCTACGCGCCCGCGGCCTCCTCGGTGTCCTGAACGACGGGGTCCGCGAGAGCTCCTTGGAGCGTCGCCTCGCCGAAGTGCGCGGCGAGCAACTCGCCGTCCTTGGAGGTGTCGTCTTCGCCGGGCGTCCTCGGGTGTACGACCTCCGTGCTCGGCGTGGAGGGGATGAGGCCCGAGGCCACGAGGCCGCGGCGCATCAGGGACGAGCGGTCGATGCCCAGCTCGAGAGCCATCCGCGCGATGTGCAGATGGTCTTCGGGCCTCAGCGCGAGGCTCGTCGTGATTCGTCGCGCGCTCTCGGGGTAAGGGTCGGGGATGTCGATGATGGTGGTGGCCAGCATGGTGCACGTGCTCCTCTCGCCCGGCGTCGTCGCGGGCAGCAGGGTCCCCATCCACATGCACATCTGACCGAGCCCCTCGCGGGGCTGGAGCGTGGAGGCTCGCCAGGCAAGCACGTCCACATGCGCATGTTACCACGCGCGCAGGTGCGAGGCCGCTTTAGTTCGTCTATCGGTCGCCGCGTCAACCATTCGGTCCGCCGAGGATTGCTTCACGGATTCCTTCACCGCGCTGCGGGCCCCGGGGCGCCCGAATTCGGATGCGGGTGAAGCAAGTGAAGGAAGTGAACCAATTTTCCGAGAGGTTCCTCTGCACGAGCCAAGAGCCCTTGCGTGCGACGGCGACGAGCGCGAGACGTGGGGCGGCTCCGTGCAGGCCGTGCTCTCGAGAATTGGTTCACTTCCTTCACTTGGTTCACCGCGCCTCGTAGGGAGCCACCCACTGGCAATCCGCCGCGTGGACCATTCCCGCGGGATGGTTCACGCCCCGAGGGGATCCTTCACGCCCGCACGCGTGTCGCCCGCGACGTCCCGAACTTCGGGCGCGAGGCGACGACCGTGCGACCTCGGCCCGAACTTCGGCCGCATGTGCTTGACCCGCGCGCGAGACGAGCCCCAAACCGGCGCGTCGAGTTCGAAAGGGGATCTTAACCTCCCAGCGAACCTCGATGGCGCCTCTTCACGGTTTTGGAGGCAGGTTCGAACCTCCCCAGACACTTGGGCCTCGCTCGGAAAGGGGTTTGCGGGGGAGTTTCTCCCCCTTTGTCGTCTACGCGTCGCCGTCGTCGCGCGCGAGCATCTCGTCCATGGTCGCCTTCGTGGCCATCACGACCTCGACCACGGCGCGCGCGTGGTCATCGAGGGTGCGCAGCCCGGACTGCCGTTCCAGGACGCCCAGGATCCCCTGCAGCCCACGCACGTCGAGGTACCCGAGCCCAACGAGCACCCCGGCGATGGCGGCCTCCTCGGACCGCTTGAGATCGACCACGAGCCGTCGCCGTTCGCGCCCGGTGAGCGCGTCGCGCTCGACCAGCTCGACGTGGACGTGGTCGAGCACCTCCAGGTCGAGGACTCGGTCGAGCCGCTCGGGGTGGAGCAGCACCACGCGCGGGGATTCCTGCACCGTCATCGGGACACCACTTCGTGAACTTTCTTCATCGCGTCCGTACATCTGGCGTGCGACGCCGCCACTTTTCTCGAATCGACCGTGACCGTGAAGCTCGCGGAGCGACGCCGCTCCACGAGGAGCTGACGGCACTCTTGCACCGCGCTGAGACCCGGACCGGCGTCGTCGAGAAGATCGTGAAGATTCAGGAACGCGTGCAGGCCCTCGGTCCCGAGCCACGCCGCCTGCTGCTCGACCTCGAAGCCGCTTACGTCGCGCGCCTGCTCGACGCGGAGAGGATCGTCTTCGACCTGGCCTTCGAGATCGGGCTCGCCCACGGTCGCGCGCGTGGTCTCGGATCGCCCGTCGGGCGCAGAGTTGCCGTGGAGATCGGCGAGATGCTCTCCACTAGCGACGCCCAGCCCCACGAGGTGGTGCAGGCGCTGGTCGCCGCGTTGGCCGGCTTCGTGGAGGCACTCGGGGTCGAGTCGAGGCGGGCACGCGGTCGCGGTCGTGGCCGTCGTCGGCGGCAGCGGCGTTGAACGGCTCATCGTCGCCCTCGTCCACGACCGAGTTGCAGGAGCCGTCTCACCTGCTCGGGATGCCAGGGAGTGCCGGCCCTCGTTGTGTAACCGGCCTCGTCGAGACGCTCTCCGACACCACGAAGAGAGAGTCCCTCGCCGTGGAGCCGTCGCGCCATCGTTGCTGCTCGGCGTTCACGAGGATCGGGGAGCAGTGTTTCACCGTCCGGGCCGAGCCTGCACCCGAGCGGGACCGAGCCGGTCCGCTGTCCTCGGTCTCGTCGCACTCGCAGCGCCGCCTTCGTCCTGGCGCGGATCAGATGTAGCTCGTGCTCGGCCACGGCGTCCAACACCCGGCGCAGGAACTTGTCGTGAAGCGCGTCACCGTTCGTGCCGTCGGCCGCGACGACACGTGCACCCAGTCGCTTCAGCTCGCGCTCGACGAGCACCAAGCCCTCGACGGACCTCCCGAGCCTGTCCCGCTTGGCCACCAACAGCAGCCCGGCGCGGTGTTCCTGAACCGCCGCGAGTGCAGCAATGAGGCCGGGCCGCTCGTGTAGCTCAGCCTCGCCGCTCACACCGTGATCGAGGAGCTCCGTGACCACACCGATCTTGTTCGCCTTCGCCCACTGGTTGATCATCCTCCGCTGCGAGCTGGGCGAGAGGTCTTGCTTCAGCGTCGAGGCGCGCAGGTAGGCGACGGCCTTCGTGGGATCGGTCTCGGGGCGGGATTTCGGTCTCGTGGAGGTCATCGGACAACCGGACCGCGGCTTCAATCTCCGTCACGAGCCCTTGGTTTCGTGACGCGGATTCCGCCGTAGCTTCCCGAGGTACGGGCCAAACCCCGGATTTACACCGCCCGACGCCACCTCCGGCGAACGGGATCCGGCCAGGGTGTAGAAGGAAGGACGATGGCCCGCCGCAAGCCTGTCCCCGCCGCCCCCCTGCGAGATGCCGCCGCCTACCTGCGCGTCTCGGACCCCAAGCAGGTGGACCAGGGCATGAGCCTGCCCGCGCAGCGCAGCATGGCCGAGCACTGGGCGCGCGAGCACGGCCTGCGCGTCGTGAAGTGGTACGAGGACAAGGGCATCACCGCGAGCAAGACCGGCCGCGTGCGCTTCACGGCGGACAAGATCTCCATCGCGGTCTCGCGTCCGGGCTGGGGCAGCCTGCTCGCGGACATGATGGCCGGCGCCGGGCCGCGCGTGCTGGTCGTACAGGACCTCGACCGGGCGCAGCGCAACGAGGCGGACCTCTACCTGCTCAAGGGCCTCGTCGCCGCGGGCATCGAGCTGCACGTCGTCCGCGACCGCAAGGTCGTCACGCGCGACAACCTCGACGCGGAGACGCTCGTGCTCGGGGTCATGGGCGCCGTCGCGTCGCACGAGGGGCGCAAGAAGGCGCAGCGCGTCCGGGACGTCGCGAGCTGGAAGCGCTCGCAGGGCCTGCACTCTGGCAAGGCTCCGCTCGGCTACCGGTGGAAGTACGCCGGCGACAGACGCAACGAGCGGGGCGCGCTCGTCGTGGACGGGAAGGTCGCGTTCAAGCTCCGCAAGCTCTTCGCGGCCGCAGCCACCGGCATGCTCGGCCTTTCGGAT
>CAZYSW010000170.1:0-10964 GCA_964650105.1 uncultured Nannocystaceae bacterium | reverse complement strand
AGATGGACCCCAGGAGCTTGTCGAGGCTCACGCTGAAGTAGAAGACGAGGTTGCGGAGGATCCAGATGTCGATGGCACCCGGATGGTCGTCGAGGTCGTCGCGATCACCGACCTGTGCCTCCAACTCGGCGAGCTTGTCCTCGGTGACGGCGCGAAACGCCTCCAGCTCTCGCGCACCCCACTCCACGTGGATGTAGAGGCACAGGCCCGCCTTCATCAGCCCGCGGTACAAATGGAGATGGCTCTCGAGCATGGTGCGAGCCAGGCGTCGGGCCGCGGCGTCCGAGACGTGGTCGGCGAAGGCCCACGACCCCAGCCCGTGGTCGTCTCGACCCCGAAAGATGGCGAGTTCCACCCGCTGGGCGCGCAGCTCCCCCTGCGCGAGGATCTCGGCGTCCACCGAGCCCAGGCCCTCGCCGGGGTCGGCCCTGCGCGTTTCGTCGATGCGCAGGTGAGCCGCGGGCGTGATGATCATGGCTGCCCGCTGCCCGACCGGCGTCTCGAAGACGCGCTCCTCGAACAGGAACATCATCCGCGGCAATTCTAACAGCGGACCGTCGGGCGTCGGAAACGCGACGGAGGGGCGCGACGACCCCGGCGACGGCGCGCGGGTCGATGGCGGCACGCCTGCCGGTGGGCCGCGGACGGCCCCGTCGACGCCACCGGGCTTCGGTGGTCCCGCGGCGAGCGGCGGCACGAGGCGACACTCGACCGTCGGCATTTCGCAGCCGGCTGCGGTGGTCGAGACCGGCGAAGCAAGGCCCCGCGGCGGTGGCTGCAGGGCGTCGGCCCGTATGGTACACGGCCGATCGTCATGAAGCTCGCCCTGCCCAAGTTCCAGTACCGGTTCGTGCCGTCGATGGGCAACGTGATCCATCCCGGGAACTTCCACCCGGTGGGGACGCTACGCGCGGCGGAGATGATGGTCGACCGCGTCCAGAAAAGCGCATCGGCGTCGTCGTCGAACGAGTCGTGGCTCGTCGTGGGAGGCTCGGGCGGATTCGGGAGCGCGGCGCGGGTGGTGCTGGGGGCGGGCCGCGGCGCGGCGACCCTCAACGTCTCGCTCGACGCCCGGCCCAATCCCGAGAGCAGCAACAAGATCCGCAAGATCGGCTCTCCGGGGTTTCACCGCACCCTGGCGATCGAACGTCGGCTGCGGGCGGCGGGACGTACCGCACGGTCGATCGATGGCGACGCGTTCGACCCCGGGCTGCCCGACGTGGTCGCGCGAGAGATCCGCGAGCACTTCGGAGGGAAGATCCACGGGTTGATCTGGGCCCTCGCCGCCCCGCGAGCCGTCGATCCTCGCACCGGCAAGACGGTCGCCAGCGCCCTCAAGCCCCTGGGCAAGCCGGTGACCGTCAAGACGTTCACGGGTGCCGACGAGCGCACGGGAGAGGGACCGCGCATCGACGCGCTGGAGCTCGCGCCGGGCACCCCCGAAGAGGCGATCGGGACGATCTACGTGATGGGTGGCGCCGTGGTCGGTCGCTTCGTCCAGGCGCTGCTCGAGGCCGGTGTCCTCGCGGAAGGCTTCACGCTCCTGACCATCAGCTATCGGGGCAGCCCGCTCGTGGAGGGGATCTATCGCAAAGGGCTCATCGGGCTGGCGAAGGCGGATCTGGAGTTCGAGACCCGGGCGCTCGACCACGTGCTGCGCGAGCGCGTGGGCGGGAGGGCGATCACCGTGGAGGGACCGGCGGTGGTGACCGAGGCCTCCGGGGGGATTCCGGGCGTGCCGCTGTACATGGCGCACTTGATGGACGTGCTGGGGGACCGGTTCGAGGATCCGCTGGCGTCCATGCAACGCATGTTCGCCGAGCACTTCGAGGGCTCGGGGCCCCACCTCGACGAAGAAGGGCTGCTGCGCATGGACGACCGGGAGCTCGAACCCGCCACGCTCGCCGAGATGGAGCGGCGCTTCGAGGCCGCCCAGGTCGGAATGCCGTTCGATCGGGCGCTCTACGACCGGTTCATGTCGGCGTACGCGGCCACGCGCGGCTTCGACATCGAAGGCGTGGACTACGACGCCGAATTCGACACCGACGCCGTCATCGTGCCGTGAGGCCCGTCAGATCTCGCCCGCGCGCGCCTTGGCGAGCCACTTCTCGACCTCTTCGCCGATGACCTTTTCGATCTTCCCCTGGAACGGTCGAAACAGAAACGGGACGTCGCCTTCGACCCGCACTTCCTCGGCGTCGACCCGAAACCTGGCTTCCAGGGTCTTGCGCATCACCGTGAAGGTGACCTTGGCCTGATTCTCGTCGATCCACTGCAGGTTCGGATCGTGGTCCTCGAGGCGCTTGCGATACGACTCGTACGCTTTCTCGATGACGGTGCGAACACGGCCGAGGTCGGACATCCCATGTTTGACGACGTACTGCATCGGGTCGCCGGCAATATAGCAAGGCGTCGTGAGCGCGGGAGAACCGAAGGTGATGCCCCGGGGCTCCACCGCCCCCGTCGGGGGGTCGAGCCCCGAAGAGGGCGCCGAATCTCCAGTGATTCCGGGCCCTACGGGGGGTTGGCCGAGATCGCGGTGCTTCCTTTCATCCGGCCCGGGGGCTATCGTCCCGGCCGCATGAGTGGCCCTTCTTCGGCGAAGCGCTGGCGCTCGTTGTTCCTGCTCTTCTTCCTGTCGGGGATCAGCGGCCTCATCTACGAGTCGATCTGGTCGCGCTACATCCGGCTGTTCGTGGGCAGCGCCGCCACCGCGCAGATCCTGGTGTTGAGCCTCTTCATGGGCGGGATGTCGCTGGGCGCCCTGCTCGCGGGTCGGTACGTCGCTCGGGTCCGTGCACCGGTCGTCGCCTACGGCGTCATCGAGGGGTTCATCGGCCTGTACGCGCTCGCGTTCCCGCATCTGCACGACTTCGTCTCGCGCCTGTCGTACGACGTGCTCTTTCCGGCCCTCGGCGGGGGTATGGGGGTGGAGTTCGCCAAGTGGGGGATCGCAGCCGCGCTCATCCTGCCGCCCTGCATCATGCTCGGGACCACGTTCCCGCTGATGAGCATCGGGATCTTGCGCCGAGACACCGAGCGGACCGGCGAGATCCTCAGCATGTTGTACTTCACCAACTCGCTGGGCGCCTCCTTGGGGGCGGTGCTATCGGGGTTCGTGCTGGTGGGGAACGTCGGCTTGCCGGGAGCGTTGATGGTCGCGGCGGCGGTGAACCTGCTCATCATGGTGGTGGCCATCCGCGACCGCACACCCGCGCCGCCCATTCGCACCGAACCGGAGCCCCCGCGCGACGACGAGGGGCGTCCGGCGATCGTCGTGTGGCTGTTTCTGGCGGTGGCCTTCGGCACCGGGCTCTCGTCGTTCATGTACGAGATCGGCTGGATCCGGCTGCTTTCCATGATCCTGGGGAGCGCGACGCACAGCTTCGAGGTCATGCTCTCGGCGTTCATCCTGGGGCTGGCCCTCGGCGGGTTGTGGGTCCGCAAGCGGATGGATCGATTCCGCCGCCCCGAGCTCACGCTGGCGATCGTGCAGCTCGTCATGGGGCTGTCGGCGGTCGCCACGTTGCCGGCGTACCGGCTGGCGGTGTGGGCCATGGGCGCGCTCTTGGCAGGGGAGGAATCGCGCACCCTCCTCATGTGGTACGAGTTCAACGTACTGCGGTACCTGCTGTGCTTGTTGATCATGCTGCCGGCGACGTTTTGTGCCGGCATGACGCTGCCGCTGCTCACCCACGTGATGCTCAAGCGCGGGCAGCCCGAGTCGGCGGTGGGCAACGTCTACGGACTGAACACCCTGGGGGCCATCGCCGGAGCCGTGGCCGCCGGCCTGATCTTCATGCCCATCGTGGGTCTCAAGGGAGTCATCGTCCTCGGGGCGCTGGTGGACATGCTGCTGGGGCTGGCGCTGCTGCGCGGGGAGATCCGCACGGGGACGGCTCCCAAGCGGACCGAGAAGCTCTTGCGGCAAGCCGCGGTGGGAACCGTCTTCGTGACGGTCACCGGTTTGATGTTCCACGTCGACCCGATGATCCTGAGTGCCTCGGTGTTCCGGCACGGGCGGACGAAGCTTCCGGTCAGCTACAAGTTGCTCTCGTACGTCGACGGTCGCACGGCCAGCGTCACGGTGGTCGAGAACCGGGCCCACTCGAGCTACCACGTCATCTACACCAACGGAAAACCCGACGCTTCGGTGGTGCTGGATCGCTGGCCGGAGGGCCGCGATCCCATGGACGGACCGGACATCGCCGGTGACGAGCCCAACCAGTTCCTGGTCGGGTTGATCCCCCTGATGGCCCGGCCCGACGCCAGGCACGGCGCGCTCATCGGCTTCGGGTCGGGGGTCACGTGTCACACGATGCTGGCGTCGCCGGTGCTCGAGCGCCTCGATACCGTGGAGATCGAGCCCGAGATGGTGCGCGGCGCCAAGTACTTCATGCCGGTGAACTACCGGGCCTACACCGATCCGCGCAGCCACATCCACTACGACGACGCAAAGGCGTACTTCGCCTGGGCCGGCGACAAGTACGACTTCATCGTGTCCGAGCCGACCAACCCCTGGGTGAGCGGCGTGTCCAGCCTGTTCACCGTGGAGTTCTACAAGGAGGCCAAGCTCTACTTGAAGAAGAACGGGGTGCTGGCTCAGTGGGTGCAGGGCTACGAGATCAGCGACGAGCTGATCATCAGCGTCCTGGCGGCCATCGACCAGGAGTTCTCCGACTACCTCATCGTCCGCATCGGATCGCGCGACTGGGTGATCCTGTCCACGCCGGAGGGAGAGATCGGCGGACTCGACCCGACCCCGCTGACCTGGCCCGCGGCGCGCGAGGCGTTCGATCTGCTGGGGATCCACGACATCGGGCAGATCGACGGTCTGATCACCGCCAACAAGAAGATGTTGCATCCGTTCCTGAAGGACAAGGCGCCCAACCGCGACGTGTTGCCGAAGCTCGACACGGGGGCCGAGCGGGAGCGGTTCTTGCGATCCTCGGCGGAGTTCTTGCATGCGGTCCGGTGGACGCCGGCCCCCCTGCTCGAGGTGCTCGGGGGGATCGAGCGCCGCCCCTATCCACCCGAAGGCATCGGGGACTGGCGAGATCCCCACATCCTGTACGAGACCGAGCAGGCCATGCTGTTGATGCGACGGTACGAAGATACCGACGTGCGCGTTCCGGCCACGCTCAACGCCGGCTACATGGCCGACTGGCGCGAGCAGACCGAGCGGCTGTCGACCAACCCCGACTGGGCGTCGTGGCTGGGATCCACCTACGAGGTGTATCGACAAACGGCGTCACACTTCGACCTGCGTTCGTCCCGCTGGTGGCAGGACGTGCTCGCCACGGTGCGGCGGCACGACGCCCCCGAGAAGGTGGTCGATGCGGTGGAGCTGCTCGATGCGATGCTGGCCAAGGACGGCGAGCGCCTGTGGACCGTGGCGCTCGAGACGCTGCCCCAAGAGGAGTTCCCGCTGCCGCTCGCCCTGCGCTCGATCGCCGGTATGCTGGCGCTCGAGCTGAAAGGGGCCCCGGCCGTGGAGCGCCGCGCCTACGCCGAGCGCTGGATGATGGACATCGGCCGCGGCTCCGACAGCGAGGACTACGCCTACCGGGTTTTGCGCGCCTACGCCATGCGAGACGGGTGACTCGCGGCTCTGTGGGACTTCGAGACCTGCCGGCGGGCGATCGCGTTCCGCTCTCGTCGATGGCGCGCGAGACTTCACCGTGGGCTGCTAGCATGCCTCCATGCTCACGGGCGGATGTCACTGCGGAGCGCTGCGCGTCCGCTTCGAGCCCTCGCTTCCCCCGTCCGAGCTTCCCCTGCGAACCTGTACGTGCTCGTTTTGCCGCAAGCACGGGTCGGTCACGGCGGCGGACAGCGACGGACGGTTGGAGATCACCATCGTGGACGTCGAGGAGGCGGTCCGCTATCGGTTCGGCCAGAAGACCGCCGACTTCTTGATCTGCGGCCGGTGCGGGGTCTTCGTCGCTGCGGTGATCGTGACCGCATCCGGTGCGGTCGGCACGTTGAACGTCAACGTGCTCGAAGAGCGCGCGTCGTTGACCGGGCCGTCGGAAATCGTTTCGTACGACGACGAGACCCGAGAGCGTCGCCTGCGTCGCCGCAGCGAGACCTGGATGCTCGCCAATGTCCTCGTCTTCACGGGCGAGAACTGAAGCTCAGGGCGCATCCGCCGAGCGGCGCAGGATCAGGGCGCCCAGGACCAGCACCCCCACGGTGGCGCTGAACAGCGAGATCGCGACGGGGGTCAGCGCGGCGCCGAACATGAACAGCAAGGTGGCGAGCACCGCCGGGAGCTGGGGGGCCGAGGTGCACAACATGAGGGCGTCGAAGCGTACGCGCGCGGCGGCCTCTTCGGTCTTGCGTCGGGGTGGGAGTCGGGCGAGCTCCCGGCCGACGTACCAGCGATGCAGCCGCAGTCCACACCATGCCGCCAGGGGGACGAGCGGGACCGTGGCCCAGGCCACGGGGGTCAAGTCCTCGCGCAGCCAGGCGCGAAGCTCCTCGAGCTCTGGAGGGAGCAGCAGCCTTCGCAGCCACGTCTCCACCGCCAGCATCGCAGGGGTGGAAACGGCGACGACCGCCAGGATCGCATACGTCCTCGCTCGCGCCGCCACCTTCGGTTCCTCACTCCAACGGTTCGTGGGTCAGGACGTCGTAGAGGTCGCTTCGGGGGACGCCTCGCTGCAGGGCCGCGGCCGCGCGGTCGAGCTCCTCTTCGATGAGGAGGCGGAACTGCAGCTCGGGCACCGCACCCTCGATCGGGCGGCCGTTGATGAAGAAAACCGGTGTCCCGGTGACGCCGAGCGCCGCGGCCAGGGACTGGTCCTGCTCGATGAGGGGGTCGAGCTCGGCGCTCTGCATGGCGCGATGGAACTTCTTCATGTTCAACCCGACCTTGCGGGCGAGCTCGACCAGGTCGTCCTCGTCGAAACGGGCTTCGAGGGCATACAGCCCGTCGTGGTAGGCCCAGAACTTGCCCTGGGCGTGGGCAGCCATCGCCGCGCGAGCGGCGATGAACGCGTGGCTGTGAAAGCTGAGCGGCTGGTGCTTGTAGACGATCCTCAGCTTGTCCCCGTGGTGCTTGCGCAAGGACTGGAGGGTGCGAAACCCACGAGCGCAAAAGGGGCACTGGAAATCGCCGAAGACCACGATCGTCACCGGCGCGTCGGCGGGGCCCAGCGTGGGCGACTTGCCGATGGGGACGGGGAAGACCCCGTCGGGATCGATGCGTCGTCCCCGGTCGGTGTACACGACCTTGCGGTATCCGTCCTTGATCGCGTGCTCGTACAGCTTCCCACGGGGCACGCCCTGCCTTGTCCACTGTTCGGCCAGGCGCAGCTCCTCCTCGATGATCTCCTCGAACACGTCCATCGGCTGCGCTCCGGAAAGTGGGCGGCCGTTGATGAAGAACGTGGGCGTGCTGTCGACGCCGAGCTTGCGGCCCTGCCGCATGTCTCGGCGGACCTCGGGGCCGTACTCGAGGTTCTCGAGGTCGCGACGCAGACGGGCGAGATCGAGGTCGACTTCGCGTGCGTAGGCCAGGAGCTGGTCGACGTCGATCCCCCGCTGACTGAACAAGAGATCGTGGAACTCCCAGAACTTCCCCTCGGCCTGCGCGGTGCGAGCTGCCATCGCAGCGACGAGGGCGTTGCTGTGGTTGTCGAGCGGAAAGGCCTTGTAGGCGATGCGGATCTCGCCGCGGTACTTCTCTTCGAGCCGTAGCAGCGTCTGGTGTCCGCGCTGGCAAAACGGACACTCGAAGTCGCTGAACATCACGATGGTGACGGGCGCGTCGTCGGGGCCGCGCGTGGGGGCGTCGCCCAGCTCCAGGTAGAACCGCTCGATTTCGGCCGGCTCGGCCTCCGAGGGACCGGTCTCGAAGGCGGGCAGGCGGGCAGCGTCTTCGGCGCGCGATTGGTCGACCACGGGCGGACGGGTCGTCGCCGGCTCGCGACAGCTCGGTGCGATGGCGAGCGCGAACACCAGCGTGGCGATGGGTCGCGCGCGTGGGGCGGGGCGGAGAGCCATGTGGAGTGGTTTTACGTCGCGGGGGGGCGCGACGCCACCAAGCACCAGCGCCCGAAGAGCGCGGCGGCGGGCGCCCCGGGGGGCGCGGCGGGGAACAACCGGGGGCGGCTCGCGCGTATGCAGCCCGGTGCCGCCTCCTCGACCGAGGGCGTCGGGGAATTGCGGCCGGGTCGTGACGAGGGCGTACGCTGAAGCGACTCGGCAGACCGCGACGCACGAGCAACAACGAGGAGCCCCAGGCCATGGAGCAAGTCGAATGCCGCGAGATCCGTCTTTCCTACGATGGCGTCCGGAACGCCGTCGCCGACCTCAGCATCACCATCCGGCGCGGTGAGGTCCTGGCGCTCATCGGCCCCAACGGGGCGGGCAAGAGCACGACGCTACGGATCTTGGCGACCTTGCAGCGACCCGACCACGGGGTGGTGCGTTGGGACGGTGCCGACGCCTGGGAACGGCGCCTCGACCTCCGCCGACGGATCGGATTTTTGGGCGACGGGACGGCTCTGTACCCGACGATGACGGCCGGCGGTTACCTGCGCTTCTTCGCGGAGTGCTATGGCCAGGACGACGCGACCGCCCGCAAGCGGGTGCGGGGAATCCTGGAGCGGTTCGATCTCCTGCCCAAGGCGGATGCGGTGATCAGCGAGCTGAGCAAGGGCATGCGCCAGCGGTTGGCCATCGCGCGCACGCTGATCCACGATCCCGAGCTGCTGTTGCTCGACGAGCCCGCCGACGGCCTCGATCCGCTGGCTCGGCGACAGCTTCGGCAGATCTTGCGCGAGGTCGCGGACAACGGCGTAGGTATCGTGGTGAGCTCGCACATCCTGCGGGAGCTCGACGGCTTCTGCGACACGGTGGCTCTGATCCAAAAGGGCAAGCTGGAGGTCCATGGGACGGTGGAGGAGGTCATCGACAAGTACGAGGTGGGTCGACGCCTGCACGAGGTGCACGTGACGCGGGGCCTCGGCAAGGCGATCGAGCTGCTGCGCCGGCACGAGGGGCTGATCGAGTCGGTCGCGCCCTTGCACAAGGGAGAGCCGCAGCCCGACCCCGCCAAGGACGAGCGCGGCGTCGTCCGGGTCCGGATCCACGGCTCCGAGGAGAAGGCCGCCCATCTGCTGCGCGAGCTCGTCCTCGCGGACGTCGAGGTGATCGCCATGTCCAAGGTCCGCAGCGACCTGGAGGACGTCTACCAGAGCATCGGGCGCGACGAGGTGAGCTGAGTGGCAGGGTCGGCGGCGCCGCCGAAGGCGGTGACGTCGGGGCCCCGGACGTCAATGCCCGACCCAGATCGAGGGTTGCTCCCGGCGGGGGACGAGACGCGCGTGCACGAGCTCGATCAGCGTCTGGGCGTTGCGCTGCGCGTTGTCTCGGTGGCAGTTGTTGAAGAGCACGTGGACGTCGTCCGCCTGGCGGGCGACGTCGTAGATCGGCTCGACGAAAGCCTGCAGCTCGGCGCGCGAGTAGAAGTAGTCGTAGCGCTCCGCGGCCGATCGCGCCCGGTTGCCGTGCCACATGGCTCGATTGTGTCCGTGGAGCCGAACGACGGCCACCTCGGGGTTGGTGACCGTCCACACCGGTGGCACGCTGCTCGCGAAGCCCTGCGGCTCGTCGACGACGACGTGGGCGAGACCCAGCTCCTCGAGCGCAGCGAGGGTCTCGTGCGCTCCCTCGGGGGTGAACCACGACTTGTTTCTCATCTCCGCGGCCACGCGATAGTCCGCGAGCTTGCTCGCGCAGGTGCTCATGTGCTCGAAGCTCGACGAGCGGCGCACGAACCATGGTGCGAACTGCAGCAGCACGACGCCGAGCTTTCCGCTGTCGTGCAAGGGGGCCAGCGCGGCTCGGAACCGGGCCCACAGCTCGTCGACCAGCTCGTCGGGGACGTCGTGGTAGTACAGGTTCGGCTTGCCCAGCCGCGCGAACGCGGGGCGCAGATCGGGGGGAATGGTGTCGAGGGGGGTCCGGTGGTGGGTGAAGAGGCGAAACGCCTTGACGCCGAACACGAACGTGTCGGGGGTCCAGCGCACCCACCGCTCCACCACGTGGGGCTCGGGGATGGCGTAGAACGAGGTGTCGATCTCGGTAATCGGAAAACGGCTCGCGTAGTACTGGAGGCGATGCTGGGCCGTCGTCGCCGACGGTGGGTAGAAGCGCCCGGACTCGATGAGGCTCCGCTCGCCCCAGGACGTAGTTCCTATGAGGATCACGACTCGAGCCTGCATCGCTCGGGCCGGTTCGCGACCCGGCGGGCCGGGACGGTCGGAGCACGCGCGCGCGCCTCCGGATCGTCGGGGCGCTGCACCCTCGGCACCCCCCGCGCGGTGGCGATCAGGAGGGCGACACGCGGGGGTGGATCCCGCGCCTGGGACCGCGCGCACGCGCCGGTCGGTCCGTGACGGCCCCTCGGCGCTCGATCTCCGCGTTGACCTCCGCGCCGAACAGCACCAGGTACGCCCCGATGAACAACCAGACCAGGAGGATCGCACCGACGGCGACCGATCCGTAGGTGCGGTCGAAGCTCGTGAAATTGGCGACGTAGGCGGAGAACAGGGCCGATGCCGCCAACCACAGCACGGTGGCAAGGACGGCGCCGATGCTGACCCAACGCCACTTCGGCGCTGTCCGCTGCGGTGCGAACCGGTAGACGACCGACAGCGCCCCCATCATCAGGAGCGCGAGGACGGGCCAGCGCCCCCAGGTGACGAGGTGCTCGCCGAGCCCCCTCAGACCGATCCGACCCAAGATGGCGGGCACGACCACCACCGCCGCCGTCGAGAACACCAGCAGGAGCATGGCGCCCAGCGTCAGCAAGAGGCTGAGCGCGTTGAGCCGGACGAACCCGCGTTCCTCCGGCTCGTCGTAGGCGATGTTGATCGCCCGGATCACCGCCTTCATGCCCTTGTTGGCGCTCCACAGCGCCAAGAGCAGGCCGAGCGCGGCGCCCAGCCCCA
>CAZYSW010000169.1:7110-10965 GCA_964650105.1 uncultured Nannocystaceae bacterium | reverse complement strand
GCTGGGCGAGGGCGCCAGATCGTGCACCGACGTGACCCCGAAGTCGATGCGATCGCCGTGTCGTCGCTTGCTGCGAAAGTGCTTGCCGAGCACGTTGTGGGCCACCGCGAACAGATAGGTGCGAAAGCTGGACTCTCCGCGAAAGTGATCCTTGGTCTCCACGCAGGCCAAGAAGGTCCGCTGGATGAGATCGTCGATCCCGTGATCCACCTTGTTGCGAAAGAAGCGGGCAATGGCGTCGAAGTGCCGCTCGAACAACGCCTCTCCGGCCTTGCGATCTCCCGCCCGCCACGCTTCCAGGAGCTCGAAGTCCGTGGGCACACGCGAAATTTAGCAAAGCCGGTGTCGCCGCGCGAGCGGTCGCGCTCAGGCCTGCAGCTCGGCGGCGATCACGGCACGCACCCGCTCGGCCAGCGCCTCCGGCGTGCTGTCGCCGAACGTGGACGGATCGATCGGGTCGAGCACCGTGACCGTGATGCGGGCGGGGCGAATGGTGAAGCCCTTCGCCGGCAGCGCGTCGAAGGTGCCCTGCAGCGCGATGGGAAGGATCGGAGTCTTGGTCTCGATGGCGAGCTGGAACGCTCCCGGCTTGAAGGTCTGGAGCGCACCGGTCCTCGACCGCGTTCCCTCGGGGAACATCATGATCGAGGAACGGCCCGCCAGCGTGCGCTTGCAGGCCTCGAACATGGCCAAGACCGAGGCCTTGTCCCCTCTGCGCAGCGCCACGTAGCGGTTGAGCATCATGTTCCAGCCGATGAAGGGCAACTTGAAGTTCTCGATCTTCGACACCCACTTGAAGTGCACGAAGAGCCGGAACAACACGAAGATGTCGACCAGCGAGAGGTGGTTGGAGACCATCACGTGGGGACGGCTGGCTTCGATCTTCTCGCGCCCCCGCACGGTCACCCGCCACACGGGGCTCCACCAAGTGTACAGCGATGCCCACAGACACGTGAACAGGTGCAGGAGTCGCAGCCGGCGGTCGAACGCGACCGTGAGCAGCCACAGCACGAGGGCGATCGGAAACATCGCCACCGAGCTCACGGCGACGAAGGTCCAGTAGAGCACCGAGATGATCCGCCCCTGCATGGTAGGCAACTTCACGGCTTGCGCACCACGAAGGTCACCACCGGCCTGCCCTCGCGCTCCGACACCTCGTGACGCAGCGACCACCCCAGGTGTTCGGCCGATTGGCGGACCACGGCGAGCCCCAGCCCGGTCGATCCGCGGTGGCTCACGCCTTCGCGGTAGATCGTGTCGGACAGCTTCTCGGGATCGTCGATCGGGTTGGTGATCGACAGCTCGTGGTCGTCGATGTGGACGGTGACCTCGCCACCCGCGATGCGCGTCTCGCGGACCGCGTTGAACATCAGGTTCTGGACCAGCCGCACCGCGTGAATGTCCGGTCCGTCGTAACGGAGGTCGCCGTCCACCGACAAGTGGACCGGCGGCCCTTGCGATCGCAAGAGCGCCGCCGTGAGCCGAACGACCCCCTCGACCGATCCCAGGCCGCGCGCATCGGACGTGCTGCTCTCGAGGGCACGCAGCAACGTGTTGGCCGACGTCACCGCCCGCTCGATCGTCTCGGTCGCTTCGCGGCGCGTCTGGTCGTCGGTGTCGGTCAGCTCGCTGAGATGGAACTCGATCACAGTCAACAGATCCGCCAGATCGTGCGCCAGCCCGCGCACGTTGGCCCCGATCGCCGCCAGCATCGCGTTGCGGTCGGCCTCCCGCTGAGCTCGTTCGCGCTGCTTCCACGCCCAGTAGTTCGAGCCACCGAGCACCAGCCCGAACGCACACACCAGCTGCGCTTCGATCATCGCCTGGCCTCCACTTCGGCCGCGCCGCCCCACAACCACCGCACGTAGGTCGCCACCATCGTGCCCTGCGCGAGCACCATGACCGCCTGTGCCACGGACCACTGGTCCACCAGCGTCGTGCCCGAAAGCGGCATCGCCCAGGCCACCGCGTCGGCCACCGCGTCGGCCACCGCCAAGGAGATGATCAGGAAGTGAGCGAGCCGAGGACGAGGACGCCCCGAGACGAGTGCGGACACGATCAGGATCCAGACCACGACGGTGGTCGCGATCCCGACCGCCCGCACCACGTTCTCGAACTGTGACGGCGACAAACTCAGGCTCGTGCACACCATCCACACCACCAGGTGCGCGAGCAAGACCCACCGCACGAAGCCCTGGACGAAGTAGTGGAAGGCGCAGACCAAAAACCCGAAGGCCCAGCCCAGCGCCAGCCCCTGCAGCCCGTGAAACAGCAACCGATCGCCGACCCGGGCCAGCGGATCGACGGCGAGCTCGCTTCGGCCCATGGCACCCGACACCGCGGCGATCGCCATGAAGGCCCAAAACAGCGCGAGCGGTCGATGCTCGGGATCGCGCTTGGAGGTCCATCCTCCGAGCACGGCGAGGGCGGACCACAACCCGGCGGTAGAATTGACAGGAAGTGCATCGCCCGCGTGCTTTCGGGGCTCGATCCCCTGGATGGGCTGCGAACAAGGATCCACGCGGCAAGGCCGAAACTAGGTGTGAAACGCGCATCGCCGTAATCGAGCGCTTCGATGGTATCGTAAGAATTGGAGGTTTGAGCGACATTGAACGCCGAAAACACGAATCCGGCGCTGCCCAAGGAATCCGATGTCCACGGCACGACCACCGAAGAGCCTCGGGTCCTCGTCGTCGAGGACAACGATGCGCTGAGACAAGGCTACGAGCGCCAACTCGTTCGCGCGGGATACCGCGTGGTGGCGGTCGGTCGGATCAGCGAAGCGCGGGCGCACATCGCCGATCGCAACGAGTCGTTCGAAGCGGCGGTGCTCGACTACGCGTTGCCCGACGGTGACGCCCTCGAGTTGATCTCCGCGCTGCTCCAGCGCGAGCCCCTGTGCAAGTCCCTGGTGGTCACGGGGGTCGGGGGCCATGGAGAAGCCCGTACCGCGGTCCGCAAGGGTGCCCACGCCTTCTTGGAGAAGCCGGTCAAACCGGCCGCGCTGGTCGCCGGTGTGATGGGTACGGTGTACGCCACCTTGGCGTGGCGAAAGATCGCGCAGCAAGGAGCCAAGGACACCGAGGAGTTGCGCGACGCGACGGAGTGGGGCGGTCCGCAAGCCCCCACGCCGCTGGCGCTCGAGCCCGACGAGCTGATGGCTCGCCTGCGATACATCGCCGGGCTCACCCCGACCGAGACGCTCGTCGCCTATCGCTTGCTGTGGGGCGACAGCGACCGACAGATCGCGGAGCTGCTGGGTTACGCCGAACGCACGGCCAAGCGCCACGTGGGCCACGTGCTTCGCAAGACCGGCGCCAAGACACGATCGGGACTGCTGGGCGTGCTGCTGCGCGATGCCGGCAAGGGCACTTACGCGGCCGATCCCGGCCCCGAAGCACGAGAGCGCCCGCCCACGGCGACGGTGCCGAAGGCCACGCAGTCGAGCCAGCCCGCCGATTCCCCCCTGTGAGCACCATTCCCGGCAACGCGCGCTGAATGCGAGCCGTGGCTCTCGTATCCTCCGGCTCCATGTCGCGGCTCCTCGCCCTACCCAATGCGGCCTTCTCCCTTTGGGTGTGGTTCGCATCCTTCGCGTGGATGCTCGTGGGTGCCACGATCACCCTCGTCCTTCTGCTCGTGGGGTTGCCCTACACCAAGGTGCACGGTTGGGTGACCGCACCCTTGTTCTCGCAAGTGCTGCGCCTGGCCACCGTGCGGCTGCGGGTGCACTACGCCCCGGACTTCGACCCCCGGCGACCGAGCATCTTCGTCCAGAACCACATCAACCTGCTCGACGGACACCTCGCGGCGGCCGTGATCCCGCACGCGTTCTCCGGTCTGATGAACGCGTGG
>CAZYSW010000169.1:0-7100 GCA_964650105.1 uncultured Nannocystaceae bacterium | reverse complement strand
CAGTTCAAGATCCCCATCTACGGATGGCTGATGACGATGTCCAAGGGCATCCCGGTGCACCGTGGACGTCGCGACAAGCTCATCGAGGAGATCAGTGCGGCCGCCCGCGAGCGCAAGGCGATCGGCATGTCCGTGCTCACCTTTCCCGAAGGTCACCGCACGCTGGACGGCAAGGTTCACAAGTTCAAGCGCGGCGTGTTCCTGATGGCCCGCAACGCGGAGATGCCGGTGGTTCCGATCGCCGTCCGCGGCCTGTACGACGTCAACAACAAGCGCAAAGGCTGGCGGTTCTCGTCCTTTCGCGAGGTGCACGTCTACGTGGGGCGCCAGTACGAGACCACCGGTCTCGACAACGAGCAGGTCGGCGAGCTGGCCGATCGCCTCCAGACGATGATGGCCACCTGGGTCGACGAGGGACGCTGGGAGGACCTCCCGACGCCCGACGGCCAAAAGACGGCCGCTACCACCTGAGGACCGCGGCGCCCCAGGTGAACCCGGTGCCGAACGCGGTGGTGACGATGATGTCGCCGTCGCCGACCAGCCCCTCTTCGTAGGCCTCGTGCAGCGCCACCGGGATGGTCGCGGCCGACATGTTGCCGTACTTGTGCAGCACCGAGTACAGCTTCTCTTTCGGGATGCCGCACCGCTCCCGTGCCGCTTCCATGATCCGAAAGTTGGCCTGGTGCGGGATGAGGAGCTTCACGTCGTCGGCGGTGATCTCCGCCTCCTTCATCGCCTTCACGGCGGCGCTGCTCATCGCCACCACCGCGTGCTTGAAGACCGTGTTGCCCTCCATGTGCACCGTGTGAGCATGGGCATCGATCGTCTCGTGGGTCGCAGGCATCTGCGTTCCGCCTGCGGGCTGGTACAGGATCGGCGCCAGGTTGCCGTCGGCCCCCCAGTTCGAGGCCAGCACTCCCGACTGCCCGTCACCCTCGCCGATCACGGCCGCGCCGGCGCCGTCACCGAACAACACGCAGGTGCGACGGTCCTTCCAGTTGAGCACCTTGCTCATGACCTCGCCCCCGACCACGCCCACGCGGCGTGCGGAACCGGAGACGATCAGGCTGCTGGCCAGCTCCAACCCGTAGAGGAACCCGGTGCACCCGGCGCTCACGTCGAACGCGGGCATGCCCTGGATCCCGAGCTTGCGTTGGACCCAGCAGGCTGTCGACGGGAACATGGTGTCGGTCGTCGACGTGCCGACGATGATGGCGTCGAGCTCGCCGGGAGCCATGCCGGCACGCTCGCAGGCCATCGCCAGCGCCCCCGCGCAGAGATCGGAGGTGGCGACGTCCGGGTCGGCGATGCGCCGCTCCTTGATGCCGGTACGCTCGGTGATCCAGGCGTCCGAGGTGTCCACCATCGTCTCGAGATCGCGATTGGTCAGCACCCGGCTCGGAAGGAAGGCTCCCGTCGCGACGATCTTGATGCTTCTCAACCCGGCATCGTCGTCCGAGCCCCGCTCGAACGCTCCGTCGTTCGCCGTACCCCACCCCACTGACCGTGGTCAACCCCGCTCGTCGAACTCACCCCGCTTTTGCCCGAATCATCGTGTTGGGGCCCCGAGCCGGCCAGACGACCAGGCGCGCAAGCGGGCACGCACCACCACGTGAATCCCGCGTGTCATGCGCTCGCGACCATCGAGCGGCCCATCCGGCCAGCTCGCTATCGATGCAGCCTCCACCGACGCGTGCACGGTGGCCGGACCGCCGTCACTTTTTCGGGAACATCGGTGCCGGAGAAGACGTCCTGCCGTCACGATGGTGCCGCTGGACGATGCTCGCTCTCCGAACGACGACCCCATCTGGCGGCGACGTCTGAGTCGCAACCCCTTCTACGTGCTCGGGGTCGGCCCCCAAGCGCCCCCGTCGACGGTCGAGGCCGAGGCCCACGCGCTCCTCGAGACGCTCGCGCGCGATCCCGAAAGCCGCGTCTACCCCACGCCGATCGGTCCGCGTCGGCGCGACCCGACGCTGGTCCGCGAAGCCCTCTCGGCCGTGATCGATCCCGATGTCCGCGTCCTGCACGAGGTCTGGGCCGTGCTCCCGCCGACCTGGAGCGAACCCGACCCCGACCCCTCGTCGGCCGCGCCCGACGTGATGGGGATCTTCGGCTGGCGGAGGCGGTCGGCGTGCGCAAGGAGGCACCAGCCATGATCGAGGCCGTCGCGATTCTGGTCGGCGTGGGTGGTTGCGTCGCGGTCGCGGTCTCGCCCCTGTCCCCCACCTCCGTCCCCGATCCTTCGAGCGCCCATGCCGACGCGCTGCGTCGACAGGAGCGACAATTGTCGGCGCTGGTCCTGTCGTTCGCCGCATTTTGCTGCCTCTCGCTCACCGCGATCGGCTCGGGGCACCCGCGGATGGTCCTGCCGATGCTCGGGGCGATGCTGCTCGCCATCCTCGTCGTGCACCCCTGGACGATCGTCCGTGCGATCCTGATCCCGCTGGGCCTGCCTCGCGCCGCGTACGCGGTGACGAAGCTCGGCGGCGAGCCCTGGGTGCGAGATCCCAACGGCGGAGCCGTCCTCGCCGGCGCCCTGGCGTGTCGCCGCCGCGCGTCCGTCGACCCGTACGACACCCGCTTTCTCGTCGAGCGTCTCGCCGACGGACCCCTGCGCGGAGCCGGCATCGTGGCCGCCGCCCTCTTGGCCGAGGATCGATCCGATCGTGCCACCGCCATGCGCCTCTTGGCGAGCCTCGAGATCCTCGACCCCGACGTCTACCCACCGCTGGCGCGCAGCATCGCGCTCGACTTCGCCATCGCGGACGCGGCCGAACGCGGCGACTGGGATCGCGTGGTCGCCTTCGGCCGCGACGCGCTCCGGACGTCCCGGACGTCTCGGTTCCTGGTCGCCGTGGCGCGAAGCCTGACCGACGACGACGCCGGCGACGACCACCTCGTGTGGCGATGGCTGGTCGCCCCCCGCCGACGAAAGACGCTCCCTTTGCTTCGCATGGCTCGCCGCGCACGCGCCCGAACCCCGACCGGCATCGTGGCCCTGCCGAGAACGGCGGCCTGGCAGCACACGCTCCGGGTCGCCGATCCGACCGAAGTGGCGGCCAACGGCGGCCCGCTCCCGCACGCACGCCCCGTCGCCACCTTCCGCGAGGCCGTGCTCTTCGATCCACGTCAGGACGAAGGCGCGGGCGCGGGCGCTGCCGCCGCGTCGTTCGACGCCACGCTGGACGATTGGTGGTTTCGCGAGTTCTTGCGCTCGCGCGTGGTGGAGCTGGGCTGCGCTCACTCGCCCGAGGCGCTCGCGCGGGCCCTGGGCGCCCAGGCGGCGGCCGACCTCTCGCATCTTTGGGTCGATGGGTCCACACGCCCGGCTCGACGGAGCACGGGCGCCCGCGCCCGTGCGTGCTTCGTGGAGCGCACCGCAGCGCAGCTCGCCGCAGCGTGCCGAGAGCTGGCCGAACGTCGCGAACGAGGCGATGCGACGCTCTCGCTGTGGCTGACGTGCGCCCACATCCACGCCTGCTTCGAGGATGCGGTCGAGCGAGCGGGGTCGAGCGCGGCCCGTGCCGCCTACGTTCGCGTCGAAGCGGAGGTGGGAGCCACGGCCGCGTGGTTGTGGAACGAACGCCAGGAGCGGGGGCTCGCAAACGCGCTCTCGTTGTGGCTGGTCACCGTGGCCGAGCGCGTGCGCGATACCTCGGCGGCCGACCACCACCGCCGCAACGCCCTGACCGCGCCCTGACCTCGCGCCCGCCGGATTTCTCCGGGCGTCCGCTGTCCAAGATGGCGACGGTGATCGAGGTCGGCACGAACGGCATCGAGGTGCATGCGCTCGACGCATCCGAGCGACGCTTGCTCCTCGAGCTGTTGGCCAGCGAGCGAGCGGGCGACGACGCCCTGCTGGTCACCGGCCTGGGACGCGACCGCGTCGCGCAGCGGCTGTCGGAGCACGGCATCGTGGCATGGGTGTCGGTGGACCGCGTGATGCTCACCGACCTCGGCCTGTACGTGGCAGAGCGTCTCGCCGACCGGCTCGTCCGGGGCAGCCGACGCCGACTGGTCTGACGCGGGGACCGAAACGGGCCACACCGCCGAGGTCCGGCGAGGGACCCCCGACAATCGTCCACGTGTGCGACGCCATGCGGGCCCAGAGGAACCGCTGCTTATCCTCTGGGTGACGCTGCGACCCCGGAGCCTCGACACGGGATCGTCTCGTCCACCCTCCGTCGGGCCGAGGGTGCCTTCGGGGGCAGGCCCTCGCCCCACCGACGACCCGAGGAATCCACGCGGGCATGGGACCGCTCCGTAGCGTCGCCACCGGGCGTTCCCCGGGGTGCCGGCACCGACGGCGTCGGCCCGATGGGGACCGGGGATCTCCGATCCCACACCCCCCGGTGGGGTCGGGCGGGTCGCGGGCCGGAACGCAACCCGGCGCCCCGGCGAGGCCCGGCGCGAAGGCGGGCGGCCCCCGCTTGCTCGGCGGCCCGATCACCGCAAAGCTCCAGAGGCCCCCGATGAGAGACAGCGGTTCGACGACGGTGGCCGCGTTCGTGGAGTCCCTCTTGCCCGCCGCCCGACAAGGTAACCGCTCGGCCCTGTCGCAGCTCCTTCGCCACTTTCGTCCACAGCTCGAGCGGATGTGCCGACGGATGTGCAAGGACGACGAGACGGTCGACGACATTCTGCAGGGGAGCTATCTGTCGCTCCTCCGCAACATCGGTACCTTCCGCGGCGAGTCCTCCTCCTTGACGTGGGCGTACACCATCATCCGGACCTCGCGCAGCCGTCAGCTCCGCAAGGGACGGATCGCGCTGGAACGCGCAGCGGCCCTCGCCGTGCTGGCCTCCATGGTGCGGGAGTCGTTGGCCCGGGCTTCGCACCAACCAGACGATCTGGTCGCCGACCGCGAGCTGGGCGAAGACATGCTGCAGGCGCTCGCCCAGCTCTCGGAGATCGATCGCCAAGTGCTCCTTCTACGCGACCTCCAGGGGTTCACGGCCCTGGAGGTCGTCCAGCGCCTGAACCTCACGGTTCCCTCGGTCAAGACCCGTCCGCACAGCGCACGGGTGGCGATGCGCGAGCGCCTGACCCTCCGCGCGTCGCTCCAGGCGGCCTGAGCGTCGCCCAGGTACGCTCGACGCGGCCTCGATCCCCGTCGACAGCCCGGGCGCCTGCGCTATAAGTCCTCGACGCGCGATGAGCTCGGTGGCGGAATTGCTGCGGAACCTCGGCGGTCAGGGTGCGTTTCGCGACGCGGTCGCGACCGTTCTCGCGTTGCTGTCGATCCTGCTCCTTCGCAGCGCGGTCGCGCGTGCGGTCGAGCGTTCCGACCTTCCGGCTGCGCGGCGGCGGCAGATGCTGGTGCAGACGCGCAACGGCGCGATCGTCCTGTTCATCGCCGCGACCGCCGTCATCTGGGCACAGGAGCTGCAAACCGTCGCGCTGTCGCTGGCCGCCCTGGGGGTCGCGTTCGTCGTCGCCACCAAGGAGCTGATCATGTGCCTCAGCGGTGCGCTCGTTCGGCTGAGCTCCAACGGGTTCTCGCTGGGCGATCGCATCGAGGTCAACGGCATGCGAGGCGACGTGATCGACATCGGTGCCCTGACCACCACCATCTTCGAGGTCGGGCCGGGTCCGGCGATCCACAAGGCCACGGGGCGCACCATCGTGCTGCCCAACAGCATCTTTCTCACCAGCCCGGTCACCAACGAGACGTTCACCGACGATTTCGTCCTCCACGCCACGACGGTGCCGCTCCGGCGCGACGCCGACTGGCGCATGCACGAGGCCTGCCTTCTCGAAGCGGCGCATGCCGAATGCGCCGCATTCATGGAGGAGGCGCGCGCGAACATGGAACGGCTCGGCCGCAAGCACGGCCTCGACGCCCCGTCGGTCGAACCGCGCGTGTGGATTCGCCTGCTCGATCCGGACAAGCTGGAGCTCGTGGTCCGCTTCCCGTCCCCGACGCGGGTGCGCGGGCAGGTCGAGCAAGCCGTGCTCCGTCGCTATCTCACGGAGCTCGAGCGCGCGCGCGAGGCCTCCGCGTCCCCCTGATCTTCGGGGCGACGCGCGTCGTCGACCTTTCGTCGCGTCGATGTTCCCTGCCCCACGCGCCATGTGGCCGCGACTGTGCCCCCTGCCCACACTGGCCCGAGGGCCGTGCGAGACTTCTTGCGCCGATGACGAGCCCGGGTCACGATCGCTCGCGCGCGCGCGCTCCGGGAGATGCGCGTCCCCCGGGAGATGCGACCGATCGCCTGGCGTCCCTGGTCGCAATCGAGCAGATCCTCGACGCGTCTGCCGACGTCGGCAAGCCGGAATCCCTGCTGCAGGCGCTGCTGGAAAAGCTGCGCGAGCTCTTGTCGGCCGACACGGCCGCCATCTTGTTGCCCGACCGTACGGGGACGCGACTGATCCCGCGGGCCGCGTCCGGGCTCGAGCCGGTGCCCGGAGATCCACCGTCGGTCCCTCTCGGCAAGGGACTGGCCGGACGCGTCGCCGCCTCGCGCTCTCCGCTCACGGTGCTGGATCTCGATCGCTTCGACGTGGTGCGCCAGACGTTGCGGCGCAACGCACGGTCGCTGGCCGCTGCCCCGCTCATGATCGGCGACCGCGTGCTGGGGGTGGTGCACGTAGGGACGCGACGGCAGCGGGAGTTCGCCAACGAGGAGCTGCTCCTCTTGCGGATCGCAGCGGAGCGTGCCGCGGCGGCGATCGACCGGGCGCTGGGTGCCGAACGGGTTCGACGTTCGGAACAGACCGCGCTGGTGGGGCGGGCCGCCCTGGCTTTCTCGGAGTCGTTGGACCTCGAGACCACGCTGACGAAGATCCTCGACATCGTGATTCCGACCATCGGGGACTTCGGCTTCCTCGACGTGGTCACCGAGGATCGGAGCCTTCGACGCCGGGTCAGCGCCCCCGAAGACCCCGAGCGGCTGGCGCTGCTCGAACGCCTGACGCCGGCGCGTCTCGACACCGATCCGCACGGCGTGTCGGACGAGGCCGGGCTCTACAAGGATCTCGACGAGACGTGGCCCCGGCACCTCACCGCGACCCCCGAGCAGCGGGACATCTTGCGCGCCCGTCGGTGGTGCTCGCTGATCGTCGTCCCGCTGGTGGTGAACAAGCGGGTGCTCGGG
>CAZYSW010000168.1:0-11122 GCA_964650105.1 uncultured Nannocystaceae bacterium | reverse complement strand
GAACCCCAGGAAGAACATCCCGGAGGCGGACACTCGGAGCGCATCGGACAGCAGGTCCTCCCGCGCGAGCGGGGAATCGTACTGCCCGCCCACCACGATCGCGCCGAATCCACCCAGGCCGAACCCCACGTCGGCCGTGAAGCCGACCGGTCCCCGCGTCATCCGAAACGTCGGTTCCTGTTCGCCGAGATTGCGCGTCGGCCTGCTTCCGATCTTGTACGACAGAGCGCTGGTCACCTCGACGGTGGGCGCCCAGCGACCGCGTCCCAGCCAGTAGCGGAACGCCATCCCGAGGTTGCCCCACAGGTCGCCGGTGTCGCTGAAGATGACCCCGCCCTTGGGGCCGAAGGTGATCCGGGTGAAGCGCTGGCGTCCCTCGGTCTCCACCAGCACCGGAAAATTGAGCCAGAAGTCGTACTGCGCCCGACCGCTGTGCCACTTGGCGAGGTTGGTGGTTCGCACGTCGCCCTGCCGCACGCGATAGGCATAAGCGGCCGTGGCGTTGATCTCGAAGTTGATTCCGCAGGTGGGGTCGGCGATCAGACAGCGCCACCGCGCCTTTCGAGGCGGCTCGGTGCCGGGCTCGGCGATCTCGTATCGAGCGCGCAAGGCCTTCATGTCCGCCTCGGTGTAATAGGGCGGACCGTCGTGCCCGGATCCGCTGGACACGCGCAGCCTGGTCTCGGTCGCCGAGGCGGCGGGCGCCGGGTCGGTGGGCTCGTCGTGCGCGATGGCGTCCGTGTCGGCGCCGTCGTCCACGGGCTCCGCCGCGCCTGCGTCCTCGTGGCGGGCCTCGGCCTCCGCCGGCTCGGCCTCCGCCGGCTCGGCCTCCGCCGGCTCGGCCGCCTCCGGTGATTCGGCCGCCTCCGGCGTGGGCGTGTCCTCGGCGGCGACGGACGCCGGGGTCTCCACCGCGGCGTCGCGCAATTCTTCGGCGGGACCGACGAGCAACGCGAGGGCGAGCACCTCGATCACAGGGCACCTCCCATGGCCAACCCTGCGAGCGCGAGCGCGATGATCGGACCCGCCGCGATCGCGTGCCCGCGAAAGCCGAAGACGATGCGAGTGTCGCGGTCGAGGAAATCGCCGCCGGCGTACACGCCCCCCCATCCGCCCCAGCCGAAGCCGAGCTCCGCGTGCGTCCCCCACAGGGCGATGCCGCTGGTGAGGACCTCGCTGCGAACGCCGCCGAAGGTGAGATCGAGGTGGATCCCGTGCGGCTTTTTGCTCAACCAGATCTGGTTGTGCGAGGCGATCCGCCACGCGTCGGTGTGGTCGGTCTGCTCGATCTCCGCGAGCATCGCATCGCCCGTCACCGAACCCGTGCCGCGGGACCAGCTCCCCACCAGGCCGATGCCCCACGGATGCCAGTCACGGCGCCCGAACATGAACGGACGGACCACGAACCCCCCGCGGAAGGTGAACTGGGCGTAGGGCAGGTCGGGCCCCTCGTCGCTGGCCGGCAAGCGCATGCCCGCGGCGACCGACGCCGTCGCGAGGAGCGAGGCCTTGCAGTAGGTGCCGTCCACGAAGCAAAACGCACCGTCGCCCACCGACAGGACGGGCGTACGCCGCGGTCGGGATCGGGTCGCGTGCGCGGTGTCGGAGGCGGCCTCGCCCTCGAGGAAGGGGCCGTACTCGCCCTTGTCGCGTCGCTCCTCCTCGCGTGCTTGCCGACGTTCGGCGAACGTCGTGGGCTCGGCCGCCAGAACACTGGCCGAGATCGGGACCGCGAGGGCGGCGGCGAGACAGGGCGCGAGCACGAGGACGCTTCCGGAGATCCGAGCTTACACCAGGGGAAACCGTGGGGCGCCGAGGCCGGCGTTCGCCGGCCGCGCGTCGCCTAACGGCCGGCGGGGGGATCCCTTACAAGGGTCAGCGTTCTTGCGCCACGAGCGCTCCGGCACGCGTGTCCGGGTGCCCGCACCCCGGTCATGGCCGCTCGTGACCCGTCGGGTCCACCGCGCCCTCGCGACCGTCGAGGTGGGGCACGAACGGCAGCAAGGCCATGGAGGGGATCGTCGCGACGAAGGTGAACCCGAAATAAACGGTGTATCCCATGGCATCGGCCAAAAAGCCGCTGGCCACCCCGGCCAGGGTGAACCCCACGCTCATCAGGGCCGTCACGATGGCCATGTGTGCCGCTTTGTGCCGGGGATCGCAGCACCGCATGATGTAGACCATGAACCCGGCGGTCCCCAGGCCCGCCCCGAGGTGCTCGACCAGGATCACGGCCGCGACCACCGGCCGGGGCGTCGCGGCGGGGTCGGGAGCCATCGCGAGCCCCATGTAGAGCAGGTTGAGCACGTTCTGGGCCAGGACGAACGGCCACACGCACCGGCGCAACCCGTACCGCGCGATGAGGAAACCGCCGATCACCGTGCCCACCATGCCGACGAGAAAGCCGGCCCCGTTGAGCGCACCGTAGGCCTTCAGGCCGAGCTGCACCTCGTCGTCGAAGAACGGGTATCGCATCTTCTGGAGGAACGACTCCCCGGTGCGAAACAGGAGGATGAAGGCGAGGATCCGTCCGATGTGGCGCTGGTCGAGGAAGTCGACGAAGGCCCGCGCGAAGTCGGAGTCTTTGGACGCGATCGCTTTGCGCACGCGACCGAGGCTCGCGAGCACCGCGAGCAGGCTCACCAGGAGGACGAGCCCGATCCACTGGGCCAGCGACAGCTTTCCCAGGCCGGGGATCGCCGACACGGACTCGGCGACGGCGCGCCACACCGGCGCCAACACGTGGGTCTCGCGCTCGACGGCGATCACCGTCGCGACGAGCGTGCCGAGCATCAGGATCCGAAACCGCGGGGCCCTGGCGACGAGCACACGCAAGGGCTTGCGCGGGCGCTCCACCCGGGGCAGCGCCCACTGGTGGAACGCGAGCAGGCCGAGCATCAGCAGCATCGCGGCGATCCACGTCGAGGACCACCCGAACAGACCCGCCAGAATCGGGCCGCCCGCCAGCACGCCCGCCGTCGCGGCACGGTAGGCCGCGGCGCGGATCCCCACGTACCTGGACTGACCGCGCTCGTCGAGCGCTTCCATGTAGAAGCCGTCGATGGCGATGTCGTGCGTGGCGGACGCGAACGCGAGCAGCACGAAGACGACCGAGGCCGCGGCCAAGACGTTCGTGCTGGTCATCGAGAAGGCGAGCGCGATCAGAAGCGCCGCGATCACCACCTCGCACAGCAAGATCCACTGCCGCTTGGTGCCGTAGGCATCGAGAAACGGCCCCCACGCGAACTTGAGGTTCCACGGCAGGTGGAACAAGGAGGTCAGGCCGATGGCCTGCAGGCTTGCCCCCATCTCCTTGAACATCACGTCCGCCAGGTTGACGACGATGCTGTAGGGGTAGCCCTCGGCGAAATACGAGGTGAGGACCCAGAAGAACGGATGCCGCGCAAAGGGCTTTTTGGGCGGCACGGGGTCGGTCACCTCGCGACCATACACCTGGCCTCCGCCCCTCCCAAGTCATCGGCCGGCCAAGAAGGCCGCCCACACCAAGACGGCGGAGACGGCGGCGAGCAGCAGCATGCCCAACGCCAGCGCCTTGCCGCGCCGCGCCTCGGGGTCGACCCACCGGTCCCATGCGAGACCCAGGCCCAACCCCACCAGGGGAAGGATGGGGACGAGGTAGCGGTGATCCTCGCTTCCGCCTCCCCACGGCGTTTGGTGGAACGTCAACAAGACGAGCCACGGCACGACGGCGATCAGCCATGGCCGCGGTCCGGCCGCGACCAGGCCGGCGACTCCCACGAGCACGATGGGCGCCCGCGCCAGCACGCCCGCGCCGCGCCCTGCTCCCCACAGGGTCCACGCGCCGATCAGAGGGTTCCCCGAGAACGTCGAGCTTCGCTCCCGCGCGAAACCGAAGTTGGTCTGGAAGTCGTAGCCGATGCTCCAGGGCGAGCCAAAGGCCGCGTGGTGATAGGCGGCCACGACCAGTCCGACCGGCAGCGCCCCCGCGAGGATCCACGGCCAGCGCTTCGGGGATGCGCACACCAGCGCGAGGGGAACGACGGCCACAAGCAGCGAGTAGTCGGTGGCGATGGCCCATGCACCGGCCGTCCCCGCCCCCACTGCGGCCCCGATCGCCCCGCGATCGGTGCGGGTCGAGCTCGACGTCGCCAGCAAGACGAACAACGCCAGGGCGGTCGCCGCCGTCACGTGGGAGAACAGGACCGTCGCGTAGGGCCCCCACAACGTGCAGGCCCCCACCGCGACCACGCCGAAGATCTGCCCGGCCCGCGACACACCGCGCCGACGCGCGAGGCGGGCCGTCGCCCAAAGCCCGAGCACGCCGACGAGCGCCGCATGAACGGTGATCGCCAGGGCCGTCCCCTGCAGGCTCGCCAGCGGCGGGGCGGGCACGCCCAGCCGCTCGACGCGGGCGACGTACGTCTCGGTGTAACGCGGGCCCGCGGGCGTGAACACCAGGGCTCTGCGTTCCACGCTGTGGCGGAGCAGGAGCGGATCGAGCCGCCCTCCGATCCACGCCGCCCCGACGGCGGCCAGGGCCGTCCCCGGCGGGCGATCGGAGTACTCGTGTCCCCCGCGTCGGGCTCGATCCACCCACAGCGTCAGGGCGACGTCCTCGTCGATGTGGGTCCGATGGCGGAGCGCCAGGGCACGTGCCAGCGCGACATGGGACCCGTCGTTGCTGCTGACGAGGCCGGTGCTCGTCGCCACCCACAACGCCCCCAAGATGCCGAGCACCATCGCCAGGGGCCATCGCGCCTGTCGCATCCGGCGTCATCGTACTCGGTTTCCCCGGCGGGCACGGGCTTGCGCCTCCAACGCGACCGCGCGACGTCGGCTCGAAGCGGTGCGAAGCTGCTTTTTCCCGCACGGACGAGTACCGTTGCAGCCCGGTGTCGGTGCCCTCGGCGGTCAGCGAAGCGGAAGCTCGGTTCGACGCCGTGCGCCGCAAGGTCGGGCTGACTGCGGCGCCGATCGTGTTCGTGGTGCTCCTGTGCGTGCCGCTGCCGGGGCTGAGCCCCCAGGCGCACGCTCTGGCCGCGGTGGCGGGCCTGACGGTCGTGTTCTGGATCACCGAGGCCATCCCGCTCGCGGCCGCCGCCCTGCTCGGCCCCGCGCTCGCGGTGCTGCTCGGCGTGGCGGAGGCGAAGGAGGCGATGGCCCCGTTCGCGCATCCGCTGATGTTTTTGTTCTTGGGGGGCTTTCTTCTGGCCAGCGGACTGTCGGCGCACGGGTTCGATCGGCGCGCCGCGCTTTGGCTGATCTCGCGCCGGATCATGGCCGGCTCACCCCGGCGGGCGCTGATCGGCATTTCGTGCATCGCCTTCGTCTTCTCGATGTGGCTGTCCAACACGGCCACCACCGCGATGTTGATCCCCGTGGCCATGGGCCTCCACCGGACGATGTGTGCCGCTGCGGGTGACGACCCGGAGGTACGGCGTCGACTCGATCGATTCGGCGGGGGGATGTGCCTGGCGCTGGCCTACGGCGCGTCCCTCGGCGGGCTCACCACCCCGATCGGCACCGCGCCCAACGTGATCGCGATCGGACTCCTCGAGCGGGAGGCCGGAATCCACCTCGGCTTTCTGCACTGGATGAGCTTCGCCCTGCCGGTCGGCATCGTGATGCAGATCTTGATGCTGACGATCGTCTCGCGCCGGTTTCGGCCCCCCATGGCGCGCGTCGACGGGCTCGGCGAAGAGGTGGCGCGACAGCTCGCGACGCTCGGAGCGATCACCAGCGCCGAGCGGCGCGCCGTGAGCGTCTTCGGGTTGGCCGTGGTGGGATGGCTCTCCCCCTCCGTCTTGTCCCTCGCGTTGGGTGCAGCGCACCCCGTCGCGGCGTGGGCCCAAACCACCCTCGACGAGGGAGTGGTGGCGATCGTGTGCGCCAGCCTCTTGTTCATGATCCCGGGCGGTGCGCCGCGCGACGGGTCACGCCAAGCGGCGCCGCGTCTGCTCCAATGGCGTCACGCGCAGGACATCGACTGGGGCACCCTGTTCTTGCTGGGCGGCGGGCTGGCGCTCGGAACCCTGACGCTCGACACCGGGCTGGCCGAGGCGATGGGGCGCGGGATCCTCGAGCTGGCGGGCCCGATCGCCGAGACGCCGCTGGGGCTGACGGCGGCGTCGGTCCTGTTGGTCGTGTACCTGACCGAGCTCACCAGCAACACGGCGACGACCAGCATGATGCTCCCGGTCCTCATGGGTGTGGCCACGGCGAGCGGCCTGGACGCCACGCCCACCGCCATCGCGGTCACCCTCGCCGCCAGCTTCGCCTTCATGCTGCCGGTGTCGACGCCCCCCAACGCCATCGCCTACGGCACACGCCTCGTTCGCATCGACGCCATGGTGCGCGTGGGCTTTTGGCTGGACGTCCTGGGCTGGTTTCTCCTGCTCGCCTTCGTCGTCTTCGTGCTGCCCGTGGCCTTGTGACGGAACGTGGGGCCCGTCCACGTTCCGTCCCCCGGGCGGATCAGGTCCGGCCGCGTCCCTTGGCGCGGGCCGACGGCGCCGCGCGCAGAAGCGACTCTGCCTCTTCGCGGTGCTCCGTCAGCATGGAGACGTGCTGGTCGACGAGATCGCCGACGCGCTCGTCGACCATGCCCTGGGCCTGCTGCAGCCGGTCCACGGCTTGCTGGTTGATGTCCGCCATGGCGCGCAGATACTCGCGATCGAACTCCGCGCCTTCGGCCTGCTGCAGTCGATCCATGGTCTCGGCCATCATGGGATCGGACGGCGGCGGCTCGACCTGCACGCCCAGCTCCTGGGACAGCATCGAGACCCGTTCCTCGGCGCGGCGATGATCCTCGAGGACCCGCGTGGCGATCATCTTGACTTGATCGTTCTGGGACTTGTCCTGCGCGAGCTCGGCCATCCTGATCTCCATCATGTTGTTTTGCTGGATCTGGCCGAGGACCTCTGCGTTCATCGCAGCGGCCTGCGCATCTTCGGCTTCGGCACCCGGCTGCGTCGGCTCCTCGGTGGGAGGCATCTCGGGGTACTGTTCG
This sequence comes from uncultured Nannocystaceae bacterium, assembly GCA_964650105.1. Lineage (GTDB taxonomy): Bacteria > Myxococcota_A > Polyangia > Nannocystales > Nannocystaceae > CAZYSW01. The sequence goes on along the minus strand of CAZYSW010000168.1, from coordinate 4,131 downwards.
CGTTCCACGGGCGGCGGCATCGGGCCCGTGCGCTCGGGCGTGGTCGGAGGTTGCTGCTGACCGTTGGGCCCGCAGGCTCCCACCAGTCCAGCGAGCGAGAGCGAAACGACGAACGACAGCGACACGTTGTTTCTCGACATTGGGGATCCCCTGGTGAAGGTGTCTCCGCGGGCCGACTCGTCGCGAGCGCCCCGAGGAATCGCCGGGAGCCTAGGTGCGCTCGTCCCCGCTGCAACGATCTCTCGCGCGCCCTCCGGCAGGCCGTGATGCCCGGTGGCCTTTCACCAGTCGCCGAGCCCGAACCCCACGAATGGCGTTCGGTACCGCGTCCGGGTCACGGCATCCGTTCACCGGCCAGGGGATACACGGGGCGGATGTCAACCGGGACGTCCTGCAGCCCCGCGAGCGCGGCCTCCATCGGCGGCGACATGACGCCGTACCTGGCGAGGAACGCGTCCGCGGCGTCCTTGTCGCCGACGTGCTGAAGCATCACGAGATCGGCGACCAACGACTCGATGCTCTTCTCCAGCGCATCGAAGTCCAGCGCGAAGCGGCGGGTCCGTTCGTCGAAGGTTGCCGCCCCCTCCTCGAGGAAGCGATTGATCTGCACCGCGGCGCCTTGCCCGTGGGCCTCGGCCACGCCGAAGCGAACGCTCCGAAACAGGCCCGCGAAGTAGCTGGTCAGCAGATCCTCGCGGCGCGCCTTCGGGAGCTCCTTCTTGTCGATCATGAACAGGATGTTGTAAGCCCCCATGACGTCGGCCTTGCACTCCTCCAGCGGCGAGTAGCTCGCGCCCAGGGCCATGCGCACCTCGACCTCCTTGCCGTCGCGCCGGGTGTAGGCGGGACCGAGGCTGTGCGACAGCTCGTGGAACAGCACCTGGTCGAAGAACGCCTCGCTCGACAGGTGCGGGTGCAGCGTTTCGACCAGGATGCGCGTTGCGATCGGCTTCATGACGAGGTCGAACTTGGTCTCGATGAGGTTGCGGAGCAGGACCTTCTTGGCCCCCTTCTCCTTGCGCACGCGCTCGTCGTTGGGGAGATTGAACGCGATGGTCTGCACGGACTTGCGGGCGTCCCCGGACGTGAACACCACGTCGGCCACGCGGATGGGGCTCTCGGCCCCGCGCCGGGTCTTCACGGCATCGTCGACCGGGAGGTTCTGCTCCATCGCCGGCAGATACCGCACGATCCGGGCGAGGCGCTCGGACGCCGCCGGGTCAGCGACCGTGACGAACGCCTCGAAGGACGCCTTGAGGCCCATCAGACCATCCTCGTAGGTCTCGTAGGGCCCGATGGTGATCTCGACGATGGAGTCCACGTCCATCCAGGCCTTGTCGGAAGCGTAGTAGTCGTCGGTGGCGAAGGCGTCGGCCCTCGCGTTCAAGAACCGGCGCAGCGACGCGTTGCGCGTGAGGGCCGCGGCCTTGCGGAGATGCTCGGCGGCGGGCTCCAGCCACTGCGCGTACACCTCGCTGTAGCGGCGGGCCACCAGCGCGTCGCCGCGCCGCTCGACGATGGTGAACAGGCTCTCGAGCTCGCGCCGATCCTGCGGGTGCGCCTCGATCCATGCCCGCAGCTCGTCGGCGGTCAGGTCGGGGGGATAGAAGCCGGCGCCCGGCGGGCGGGGGAGATCGGTGGCGAAGGGCTCGAAGTTGGCCTGGCGATCCCACGGGCCCCGCATCACCCGAAAATACGCGTAGCGCAGCTTGCCCAGCTCGTCGGTCGCCGAAGACAGCGCTTCGGCGAGCTGCGGGTTGCCGGCCCACGCCTGCCGGTCGAAGATCGGATCGAGGAGCTCGGCGGCCGCGATCAGCTCGTCGAGCGCCTTGCGCTCGGACTCCGGCAGCGCGTCGACGTTCGCGATCAACTCCGCGACGGCGAACTGGCGCAGACGCGCCTGCAGGTCCGCGACCGGATCGACCTGCGTGAAGGAATCCTCCGGCTCGGTCACCCCGATGGGGTGATCGAGGGCCGGCGGTGGCGGGGCCGGCGAGGTCACGGCGGCGGGGGTGCACGCCAGCAACAGCGCGCCGGCGACGAGGCAGACCTTTCGCGACGGCATGGCGAACGAGCGTGGCGTCGTCGGTGCGGGCGGTCAAGCGTTCGCGCGGGCACGGGTACGGGCCGGCTCGCCCTCAGCCGCTCGTGGCGTAGCGCGTGGGATCGGGCACGCCCGCCTGCTCGAATCCGCGACGGCGCAACCGACAACTGTCACAGCGTCCGCAGGCCAGGACCTGCTCACCCGCAGACGGGACCGGGTCGTAGCAACTCACGGTGTCGGCGTAGTCGACCCCGTGGCGGACGCCCAGCGCGATGATCTCGGCCTTGTGAAGGTCGGCGAGGGGAGCTTCGATGGTGATCGGCCGCCCTTCGGTGCCCTGTCGGGTGCCGAGGTTCGCGACGCGCTCGAACGCCTCGACGAAGGCCGGACGACAATCGGGGTAACCCGAGTAGTCGAGCGCGTTGACGCCCAAAAAGACGTGTCGGGCCCCGAGCACCTCGGCCCAGGCGGTGGCGTAGGCCAAAAACAGGAGGTTGCGCGCGGGCACGTAGGTCGACGGCACCCCCGCGTCCTCGAGGGGGCGATCCTTGGGCACGGCGGCGCCGGCCTCGACCAGCGCCGTCGCGGGACGGACGAGGCGAGCCAGGTGGGTCAGATCCACGATCTCGTGGCTGTGGACCCCCATCCTGCTCGCCTGTCGGCACGCGCACGCCAGCTCCAGGGCGTGACGTTGGCCATACCGGAAGCTGAGCGCGTGCACCCGGTGCCCGCGCGCTCTGGCCAGCGCCAGCACGGTCACCGAGTCGAGCCCGCCACTGAGGAGAACGACCGCGTCCGATTCGGATCCTTGCGCCACGACATCCCGTTGCTTAGCGACGATCAGCCGTCGCTGCTGCCGCCGGCGGCCTCCGGGTCGGCGCTCTCGCCGTCCCACGCCCCGTCGTCGTCCCCGGCCATCACGGCACAGCTCGGATCCAGCAGGGGGTTCACCGGGCAACAGTACAGGGCGTAGGTCTCGTTCTCGAAGCCCGGGGCGCACAGGCAGCGGGGCAGGCCGTTGCCGTCGACCTCGCAGATCCCTCGATCGCTTCCACCGCAGAACACCCCCTCGCAGGGGTCGAAGGGGTCGTAGCAGTAGTTCTGCATCTGGTTGCAGACCGCACCGGCCTCGCACCGCCCGTCGGGGGCGAGGCACAGGCCGCCCGGCAGTCCCGGGGGAGCTTGCTTCTCTCGCTCCGCACCGCGAAAGCATCCTCCGGTCGCCACGAGCAGGACCAACGCAGCCATGAGCATCGCCGAACGTCGCATGGGGGGGGCTCGATCTGCGCACGATAGCAGAAACTCAACCGCGTCGGTCCTCGTCGGTCGCCGGTCGTAATCCGGGAGAGAAAGACGACACGACCGTCCCCCCTCCGCCTTGGGCGCACCCTCGTTGAAACCCTCCACCGCCCCTGATAGCTTCGGGGTGATGGGTCGCAGGTCGGGCAATCGAGCCGGAACACGGTGGCGGGTGCTCGCCACGGCGTTGTCGTTGGCCGTACCCGCGGGCGGCCTGCCGGCGACCGCCCACGGACGGCCCTCCGCCTTCCCGCTGGCGCTGGCCAAGAAGAAGAAGAACGCGGTCACCCCCGAGGTCGCCGATGCCAAACGGGTGTCGGTCCAGCAGCGCGCCCGCGGCCTCTCGGAGACGGACCCCGTGGCAGCCGGTGTCGAGCTCGACAACGGTGCCGCCGAGTGGGGGGACCCGGTGCTCTTCATGGACGCCGCAGAGGCGTACCTGCAGGCCGCGGAGAAGGACCGCGACGAGGAGGTCGCGACGGCCGCGATCGAGCGCGCCCGGATCGCGCTCGACATCTTGTACTACCACCTCGACGACACCGCGGATCCCGACTTTCGGCTCGTCGCGCCCTCGGACGTCCCCGGCATGATCAACCGGGCGGAGTCGATCATCGAGCGTGCACAGGCGGAGATCGAGGAGATCCGACGCGAGGCGGAGCTGGCCGCCGCGCCCCCGCCTCCGCCCGCACCCGAAAAAAAGAAGCGCCAACCGAGCGGACCCAAGGCCAAGATCATCCCGGGGGCCGTCGTGGCGACCGCCGGCGGGGGTCTGCTCGCCATGGGTGCGA
>CAZYSW010000167.1:0-11137 GCA_964650105.1 uncultured Nannocystaceae bacterium | reverse complement strand
TGCTGGCGTCGCGGTAGCCGCGGTCCTCGTAGAAGCGGAACAGGCGCTGGACGTCGTCCTCGATGTCCTGCCGCGTGACGAAACCGCCGCGCGTGAACGAGCGTGGGCGGGAGGCGAGCTCGACGCCCTCGTGCAGCTCCTCGTCGCTGAAGCGGCGGTTGCCGACGATCAGCACCTCGCGCACGGCGGCGGCGCGGCCAGGGCGGATCTCGAAGCGCACCTCCACGCGGTCGTCGCGCTCCACGCGCGTCGCGGTCACCTCGGCGGCGAGGTAGCCGCGGGAGGCGAGGTGCGCGAGCAGCGCCCGACGGGACAGCGCCACCTCGGCGTCGTCGAGCGCGCCCGAGCTCGCGAAGGTGAGCTGCGCCTCGAGGTCGCGCAGGCGGACGCGCGTGTCGCGCGCCGACGCCACGGGCGACTCCGTGAGCAGCTGGAGCGCGCGGCTGACCTCCTCGGCGAAGAACGCGTTGCGCACCCGCTCGGAGAGCCACTCCCACCCCTCGAGGAAGGGCGACGTGTAGGTGCGCTCGAGCACCTCGCCGTCCAACGCGAGCGCGAGGGTGGTGACGAGGTGGCGGCCGGGGACCACCTTCACCTCGAGGTCGACGCAGCGAGGCGGCATCCCTCTTCAACCAGGCCATCGCCCACGATCGTCGCAACGGAACGGCGCTCATGGGGCTCAGCGACGTCTACTTCGACACCGGCTCCGAGCAGAAGGCGGTCGTCTACGCCGAGAAGGCCGTCGCCGCGGCCCCCACCAACAGCAGCTATCGACTCAAGCTCGGCGACGCCTACTTCAAGGTCCTGCGCTACAAGGACGCCCTCGAGCAGTACGAGCAGGCCAAGAAGCTCGGCTCCAGCCGAGCCGACGATCGCATCGCCAAGGTCAAGGCGCGCACCGGAGGATAGCGGGCGCTCAGAAGCGGCCGAGCACGCTCATGCTCCCCGGGCCGATGCCCAGGCGCGCGCTCGTCTTCTTGGACTTCTTGCCCTTGCCACCGGACTTGTCGCGACGCGCGGTGGTCAGGAGCACGGCGACGCCGAGGGTGGCCAGCGCCGCCCCGGCCAGCGCGGTCCCGAGCACGATGTACTCCGTGCTCCACAAGCGCTCACAGTCCCCGTCCGCGTCCCGTCGGCTGCCCTTGCACGCCGAGCCGACGTCGAACGGATTGTCGTCGAGCACGCTGAACGCCACGGCCGTTCCGATCCCCGCCACTCCGAACCCCAGCGACACCCAGCCCCAGGGGCGCGACGGGAGTCGGCTGGGCACCTTTTCCAGCTCGAACGTGAGCTGCTCCTGCATCCCTTCGACCAGGGTGACCTCGCGCTCGAGGGTGATGTAACCCTCCTTGGAGATCCGGATCACGCGCTTGCCGGGCACCGCCGGCCGCTGGAGCGGAGTCGTCCCCGCGATCTCGCCGTCGATGGTGACCGTGGCTCCCTCGGGAGAGCTGACGACGTTGAGCATCGATGGTCCGGTGGCGAGCGCGTCGAGCTTGTTGCGGAGGGTCGCAGCCGCGGTGGCGATCATGTTCCCCGCATCGGCGATGCCGCAGATCTCACAGCTCTCGTCGGTCGTGGCGAGCGAGGTTCCGGACTTGCCGTCGATGAGGTTCACGTCGACTCGGTAGTCCCGGTCGGCGACCTGCACACGGGCGCGCACCAGGTGGGTGGCATTCGTCGCCTTGGCGATCTCCTGATAGCACGAGGCCTCGTTGCACCCTTGCGAGCCGGGACTGGCCGCCTCCACCTCGTCGGGCCCGATCACCTCGAAATCGCCGCGCCGCAGCCCTTCGACCAGCTCCTGCGTGAGCATCTGGCGGTCGGCCTCCGGCAACGCGTCGCCCGATTCCACCAGGGGCAAGACGGCGGCGGTCGCTCCGGAGTCCTCCGTCGGTTCCGCAGCGACCGCGAACGGGATCGGGAGCCCGCCGACCCACAGCGATGCGGCCGTCGCCGACGCGGTCACCCCCCGCACGAACGGGCCGAATCGTCTCGTGCGAGCAGCGGCCGTGGCCGTCGCGGGCCGGAAGCGGGAGGTCCTGAACGGCATGCCCGGTGTGCGCCCAAGCTAGCATGCCGAGAAGGCCACCCACCACAGGTATGTGGGCAGGTGCCTCCCGTTCGTCGTCGGCTGCAAATGCGTTCAAGGCGGACCGAGGGGCGCCCCGTGTTCGCCCTCATCCCTCGTCGGGCGGCGGTCCGACCATGCCCTTGCGCTGATACAGATCGACCCACCGCTCGTGCTCCGCTTCGGTCTTGCTGAACTGGTGGGTGCCGTCGTTGCGCGCCACGAAGTAGAGGTAGCGGGAGCGCTCGGGCGCGAAGACGGCCTCCAGCGCCGCGCGCCCGGGGTTCGAAATCGGCCCCGGCGGGAGCCCCTCGTGCGCGTAGGTGCTGTAGGGGTTGTCGCGGTCGCGCAGATGGATGGTCCGGATCCGCCCCTCGAACTTCTTGCAGGCCTCCGACTTCTCCTTGGGCACCGTGCAGCCGTAGATGATGGTGGGGTCGGTCTGGAGCAGCTTGGGCTTGAAGGTCGAAAAGCGCATGCGGTTGAGGAACACACCGGCGATGAGCGGTCGCTCGTGCGGCGCCCCGGTCTCCTTCTCCACGATGGAGGCCAAGATCACGATCTCCCGATCGCCCCACTTCAGCCCCTGCTCCAGGCTCCGGGCCTGATCGCGATGTCGCCGTTTGAGGTCCTCGAAGACCTGGCGGTGGCGCCTGACCATGCGCTCGATGATCTCCGCGGGTGAGGCCTCCGCCCTGAACTTGTAGGTGTCGGGAAACAGGTACCCCTCGACGGTCTCCCCCTCGATCCCGAGCCTGGCCAAGAGCGCCGCGTCCCGCATGGCGGCCTCCAGCGCGTCCGCCTCGTCGAGCCCGGCGTCGGCCAGGATGCGCGCCACCTCCAGGATGTTCTTGCCCTCGGGGATGGTGACCTCGACCTCGCGAACCTTCTGCTTGCGCTGCAGCTCCTCGAGGATCTCGGCCGGCGTCATGTCGTCGCGGAACACGTGGGGACCGGCCGTGGTCTTGCGTGCGGCCCCCTTGTGCAGCACGTAGAGCTTGAACAGCGTCGCGTCCTCGGGGGCCACGATGCCGTTTTCGACCAAGAGCGCGAGGACCTCGGGGAACGAAGCACCCGAGGGGATCTCGACGGAGACCTCGGTGCCGTCACCGGGTCCGCGTCGCTCGGGGAACGCCATGATCCGCGTGTATGCGCTCTGCACCACGACGAACGCGGCGAGCAGGCTGAGCAGGACCACCGCGAAAGCCCACCGCTGGGACCGTCGCGATCGACGGGGCAGGTACCAGGGACGTCTGGATCTGCGCCTCATCGGGCGCGCACCTCCGGGCGTCTCGAGTCGAGCCACCCCTGCAGCAGAAACTGCGCGGCCATGGCGTCGATCTTCGCCTTGCGGCGCGCCCGCGAGAGGTCGGCCTCCAACAAGGTCCGCTCGGCCGCGGCCGTGGAAAACCGCTCGTCCCACAGGTGGACCGCGACGGGAGGATCGAGCGCGCCCAGCAGCGGCTCGAGGACCGCGACGAAGGCCTCGACGGCCCGTGCACGACGTCCTGGCCGACCGTCGAGCTCGAGGGGCAGGCCGACGACGACGTCCGAGACCCCCTCGCGCACCACCCGTTCGACGATCTCCCGCGCATCGGCCTGGTGACCGCGGCGTCCGAGCACGGTCCACGCGGTCGCGATCGTCTGGCTCTCGTCGCTGAGCGCCAGCCCGATCGTCTTCGCCCCAACGTCGAGCGCGAGAGCTCGCATCGGGAGGGTTTTAGCACGAGCGCCTGATTCCTCACGTTTCTGGGCGCCGCGGCCCGGGGTCGGCAGATCCGGACGTCGCGGTCACGGATTTTCGGGAACGTCGGGTTACGGGTCGATCCCCCGTCGCGCGGCCACGACCGCAGCGACGCGGGCGGGGACCCGCGAGACCTTCCGCGCGCGTTCGCGATCGCCGGGCCCACGCCGAGCTCGGCAAACGGCGCGCCGGTCGCGTTGCTGCCCCCTCTCCCTGGACGATTCGGGCCGAATTCCCCCGCGAGCGCGGGGTGCATCGGCATGCCTGCCGACCGCTCGCACCTCGGCGGTCGGAGCGTCATCCTGATCGCCCGCCGATGCAACCGGCTCACCCCCGCCCTTCCCGTTCGGTCCCCCAGCCCACGACGCTCGTGATGGGGGAGGAGATCGGTGTCGGCGCAATCGCCACCGTCGTCCGGATCTCCGAGGTGCCGCCGGGCCGCACGTTCGCCGGCAAGATCCTTCACCCCCGTCACGATCGCGACGAGGCGGCCAGGGGACGATTCCAGCGCGAGGCCGAGCTCGCCAGCCGACTTCGCCACGAGAACCTGGTCGCCGTCTACGGCATCTACGAGGTCGAGGGTCGGACCGCACTCCTGATGGAGCTCGTCGAAGGAGAGACGCTCGCCGCCCGGATCGCCCGTCGCGGACGCCTCCCCGAAGACGAGGTCGTCGCGCTGGCGCGTGGGATCGCGGCCGGGCTCGCCTACGCGCACAAAAGCGGCATCGTGCACCGCGATCTCAAGCCCGCCAACATCCTGCTCGCGACGACACCCCAGGGCGTCGTGCCGAAGATCGCGGACTTCGGGATGGCCCGGGCGGCATCGTTCGCCGACGCGGACAAGCGAGCGCTCACCGTCCTCGGAACGCCGCCTTACATGGCGCCCGAGTGTCTCGAGCCGCTGGCGGTCGACCCCCGCACCGATCTGTACGCGCTCGGCTGCATCATTCACGAGATGGCGACCGGAGCCCCGCCCTACGGCGGCGCCACCCCTTTCGCGGTCCTCGAAGCCCACCGCAGCGCCCCCATCCCCGAGCTGCCCGCCGACTACGGCGAGCCGCTGCGCAGGCTGACGCGCCAGCTTCTGGCCAAGGCACCGGGCGATCGCCCGCAGTCGGCGAGCGCGGTCGTCGAGGCCCTGTCGGCGGCGGCTCGTCACGATTGCCCCCTGGTGGCCGTCGGCTCGGCGCTCCCCGCCGGCATCGATCCCGACGACGTCGCCTCGGGCCGATGCGCAGGCTGTGGGGCGGAGGTCTTGCAGGAGGTGCGCCTGTGCTTCGTGTGCGGGCTCCCGCAGGTCGTGGTCGAGCCGGGCCCGATGTCGGTGTTCGTCGTCGGGCCCGGGCGGCTGTCGAACAAGCTCGACAGCGAACGCCGACGACGACTCCTCCAGTGGCTGGAGGCCAACGCGGCGGTCGGGCTCGACCCCACACCGCTGCGCCGGCGCATCCCCCGGATCCCATTTCCGCTGATCACCGGCGTCAGCGAAGAGAGCGCCCGGACCTTGATGGCCTCGCTCGAGCGGCTCGACGTGCACGCCGAGTTCCGCCGGGGTGGACGGTTCGCGCACGAGGGCTTGTTGCGAAACGGGCTGCGCCTGACCGGCCGCAAGCTCACGCTCGTTGGGGCGGTGCTGGGCGTCCCCGCGCTCATCCACCCAATCTTCGCCGTCACGCTGTTCCTGCTGGGCATGGGCCTGTCCGGGCCGGTGGCGTTCGGGATCTCGATGGGTCTGGCGGGCCGCCCGGCGGTTCGCCACGCGACCCGCCGCTCGACCCCCTTGCCGTCGGCACTCCAGAGCCGCATCGCGGCCCTGCCGAACGTCGTCGGGCACATCACCGAGCGACGCCACCGGGAAGCGTTGCGGGCGGTCGTCCACCGCGTCGTCTCGCTGGTGCGCAGCGTCCCCCCCGCGTCGCGCGGAGACGTCGAGGCGGAGATGAGCCAGGCCATCGACCTCGCTGCGGTCGCCACGACGCGCATGGATCTCCTCGACCGAACCATGGGGGAGCGGGACTTCGATCCCTCCGCCCCCCACCACCGAACCCTCATGCACGAGCGCGACATGTGGTCGGCGAGACTGCTGGATCTGACCGCCACGCTGGACGCCCTGGCCGCGCGTCGGGTCGCCGCGGCGGTCCGCGCCGGAGACGAGCGAGCGCAGGAGCTGCTCGACTCGTTGCGCGCCACGGTCGAGGCTTTGGAGGAGGTTCAGCGGTTGTGACCGAACCCACCGCGTGCGCCACCACCCGAGGCCCGCTCGCGTTCGTCCCCGAGGTGTCGGAGATCCTCGAAGGCCCCTGGGACGTCGGGGTCGAGCAACGATGGCGCGTGCGCCTGAGCGACGGTCGGCGGGCGGTCGTCGCCCAGCTCGCGGCCGATCTGGCGCAGGACATCTCGATCCGCCGCCGCTACGTGGGCGATCTCGAACGGCTGGTCGGCCTCGACGCGCACAGCCTCGTCCCGACGCTGGTCATCGGACCCGCGCCCGACCCACGTGCCCACCGAGCCGTCCCACCTTTCCGCGTGCGGCTCGATCCGGACGGCGAACCGCTGGATGGCTGGCTTCGGCGTGCCCCCGCCCCCCTGGACGAGGTCGCGACCGTGTTCGCGGGCGTCGCCGATGCCATCCATGCCGTGCACGTGCGGGGCGGAGTGCTCCGCGACCTGCGACCCGAGCACATCGTGCGGACCCCCGACGGTCGAACCGTCCTCCTGGACGTGGGGCTGGCGCGGGTCGACGTCCTGTCCAGCCACACCGCCTCCAGCCTGCTCTTGCAGGGATCGAGCTATGCCGCCCCCGAACAGCTCCACCGCACGGCGGTCGATCAGCGCTCCGACGTCTACGCCGTGGGGACCATGATGTGGCAGGCGCTGACCGGCGAGCTGCCCTTCGGGGACGGTCCCGCGTTCTTCACCGAGCGCCACGAGCTCCCGTCGCTGTCCCACCTGCGCGCCGACATCCCCGAGGTCGTGGACCGACTCGTCCGCAAGTGCCTCGCCGAAGCCCCCGCGGATCGCCCCTCGAGCATCACCGAGATCGCCTGGGTGCTCCGCGGCGGTGCCAGTCGCCTCGCACCCGAGGAGACGACGGTTTGTCAGCACTGCGGCGCCGGTCTCACCGTGGGGCAACGCCTGTGCCTTCGGTGTGGTCGCATCGGGATTCGGTTCCACCACGTGGGGCCGGGCGAAGAAGGCTACGGTGTCGACCTCCTGGCGCTTCGCGAGGAAGCCGACCAGATGCAGTGGCTGCGCGACTTCTTGCAGACGGTCTCGCAGCCGCCGATGCGTCCCGTGGAGTTCCTGACGGGATCGGTTCACCTGTACTCCAACGAAGAGAAGGCGGGACGTCTGCGCCTGCCGACCCGACTGTTCGGCAACCTCACCCGTGAGACGGCGATCGAGATCCGCAACTTGATGGCCGAGCACGGTCTCGAGACCCGGCTCGTGTCCCCCCACGACGTGCGCAAGGCCGCCCTCGCCGCGCTCGGCACGATCGTCGCGGCCACGGCGATCATGACCCTGCTCGTGGGCCTGTTCGGCCTCGAGGCGCTGTGGGGATTGCCGGTCGCCATTGCGGCCGGCGCCATCTCGCTGGGACGCCTGCTCAATCGGCAATCGGAACAACGCTCGCCTCCCGCCTTCCGGCTGCGCCCCATGCCCGCCGCGCTGCCGGCTTCCGACCCGCTCGTCGCTCGCCTGGCGGCCCTCCTCGATTCGGACCCCCCCGCGGACGTCCGCGACATCGTGGGGCAGATGGCCCTGCTCGTTCAGCGGCTGGTCGATCACCGGGCGCAGACGCTCGGCCAGGCCCACGAGATCGACGTGCTCACCGCCCCCGTCGAGCCGCTGGTCGCCGCGGTCGAGGACCTCGTCGGGCGCCTCGGAGAGATCGGTCGCGAGCTCCGAGAGCTCGACGAAGGCGCGATGGTGCGCGCGCTCGCGGCCGCCGAGGCCCGCGCAGAGGGTCCCGAGGCCCTCGAGCCCATCCTCCGCGGGCTGGATCGCCTGCGTGGGCTCGAAGATCAGCGCGCCCGGATCTTCCATCGCCTCCTCGAAGCGCGAACGCTCCTGCAACGCACCGTCGATCTCGGCCTCGCGGTCCAAGACCCCGTGCAAGCCCACGAGCGGCAGGTCCAGCTCGCCCTCGCCACGCTCACCGGGGACACCTCCGTCGACCCCTCCGCACGATGAGCCGATCGGGTCATCCGCGAACGTTCGCGCCCCCGTGTTGCCCCGCCCACCGGCCCCGGGTTATGCCCATTCGACGGAGACTCACCGTGAACGAATTCGACCCGTCCTCGTCGTTCGAGCCCCGTCGAGGCGCCCGCCCGACGTGGCACGCTGCCGTCTCGGTCGCTCGTGGACCGGTGTGCCTCCCGATCGCGGCGTGCCTGATCGCGTGCAGCCTCTTCACGATGCAAAGCAGCTCGAGCGCCGCCCCCGACTCGAGCCACGCGTCCACGCACACCCCCAGCCACGACGCGGCGGTCGACCCAGGAGGGTCGGACACCGCCTCGGGCGCGGTGGAGGGCGACGCCGCACCGCCTGCGGCGACGGCGGCCGACCTCTTCTACAAGTCCTGCGACATCACCAACGGCCAGATCTTCTCGTGCAGCGGCTCCTGGTACCAGGGCAAGGCCGTCGTTCAACGCGACGGCGGGACCTTTCACGAGTGCGACATCACCAACGGCCGGATCTTCTCGTGCAGCGGCTCGTGGTATCAGGGCAAGACCGTCGTCTTCCGCGACGGCGCGTACCGAGAATGCGAGATCACCAACGGGCGCGTCTTCTCGTGCAGCGGCTCGTGGTATCAGGGCAAGACCGTCGTCTTGACCGACCGCTGACGAGCGAATCGGCAGATCCCACGCGGACGTCTCCGAGGTCCTGCCGGTACGGCGCGCCTCCGAGGCGTCGACCGGCCGCCTCGGCTCCCGCCGCCGGTCCGCGTCGGCCCGCACGACCGGGTAGCGCTCGACGGTGGCACGCCAGCGCGGCGGGCCGGCAACGGCGACGCCGCCGGGGCCGGCGACGTACGCGGCCGAATGGTGGGACCGCACGGTGTGTGGCGCACGTGTACCTGCAATGTAGATTGGCAGAGCGTGGCGGGCTTTCCCACCACGGATGCGTCGCCGCGCTCGCCGGCGACGACTGCACCGAGCACGTCCACATTCGATGGATCCGATGCCGAACGATCCGCAATCCGAGGTCGAATCTCCCCGCAATCTGGGTATCGTGGTCAAGCAGCACGGGCTGCCTCCGCGCCCCCTCAAAGCGCTGGTCGTCGACGACGAGGATGATTTCAGGGAGTTTCTGTGCGTCCTTTTGGCCCAGCTCGGCGTGGATGCGGTGGAGGCTCGTCACGGTCACGAGGCCCTTTCGATCATCGACCTCGAGATCCCCGACATCGTCTTCCTCGATCACCGGATGCCCGGCCTGTCGGGGGCCCAGATCGCCCGTTCGATGCACGCCACGGGTCAGAAGGCGGCGATCGTGCTCGTGACCGGCGACGCGAGCATCGACCGCATCGCCGACGCGGCCGGAACTCCGTGGCGGCTGGCCAAGCCCTTCGGCGTCTCGGATCTGGTCTCCGTGCTCCTCCGCGTGGCCGAGCAGGTGCACGCCACGCCCTCGCCCTCGATCACCGCCGGTTCGTGAGGGCGCGGGCAGTCCCGCGGCGACCGGCGCCCGGACGCGATCAGCTCACGGCCGCCTTGCCGTGACACTTCTTGTAGCGCTTGCCCGATCCGCACGGGCAAGGATCGTTCGGACGGACAGCCGGGACTTCCTTGCGCAGGACCGCCGCCGCCGCGGCCTTCGGATTGCTGGCGGCGGCCGACGCAGCGCCGGACTGGAGCTGCTGCATGGCGCGACGCGCCGCCTCCTGGAGCTTGCTGAGCTGCGCCTGCGTCGCGGCAGCCCTGGGCTGCCCACGTCCGCCGGCGCGGCGCTCGTGGGCCCGAGTCAGCGCGGTCTCGTACTCGACCCCTTCCTCGGCAGCGCGCCGCTGCTCCTCGGTGAGGTCCATGCCGATCACCTTGTCGAGCACCGTCTGCTCGATGCTCTCCCACATCTCACGGAACAGGTTGTATCCGCGGATCTTGTACTCGTTCTTCGGGTTGCGCGTGGCGTAGCCGACCAGCCCGATGCCCGTGCGGAGGTGCTCGATGTTCTTGAGGTGGGCGATCCACTGCGTATCGATCTCGTTCAGCCAGATGTGGCGGATGTGATAGAGGTAGGTGTAGAGACCGAACTTCTTCTCGCGGTCGAGCAAGAGCTTCTCGACCGCCGACCAGCACAGATCGATGAGATCGTCGAGATTCTCCGGCACGCTTCGGAGCTCGATCCGGGTGTGGAAGCGGCTGGCGATGGTCTTCTCCAGCTCCTCGATGTCCCACTCGTCGGGGTGCACGTCCTCGGGGCAGAGCTGCTCCACCACCTTCCCGACCAGCGCGTACGCCAGATCGTGCAGGCGCTCGCGCTGCTGGATCAGCGCGCGTGCCACGTCGTCGACCGCCACCTCCACGATCTTGGCGTAGTCGTTCTTCACCGCGCCGAAGTCGACCATGGCCCCGAAGTGCCGATACAGCGCGTGGGTGAGCGCCTCGGGGGCGATGCCGTCCTTCGGAAAGCTCGGGTTGTCGGGGGAGGGTTCGGCGCCCGCGGCGATCCGCTCCGCGCAGTGGTTGTCGATGATCCTGACCACTCGGTCTCGAATCGTCTCGGACAAAGACTCGACGGTGTGAGGCCCGGACTTCTCGGGTGGAGGAGCCAGCCGGTGCTGCTGCTCCTCGCGCGCGGCCTCGTCGAGGATCTCGGCCTGGTACCGCCCCTCGAGGATCTGGCGACGCAAGGCGTAGATCGCCTTGCGCTGCTCGTTCATCACGTTGTCGTACTCGAACAGGTTCTTGCGCGTGTCGAAGTGCATCGCTTCGACCTTCTGCTGCGCGTTCTCGATGGCCCGGTTGACCAGCGGAGCCTCGATGGGCACGTCCTCCTCCATGCCCAGCCGCTCCATCAGCCCCGTGATGCGATCGGCGCCGAAGATGCGCATCAGGTCGTCCTCGAGGCTCAGGTAGAACTGAGACGATCCCGGGTCCCCCTGACGACCCGCGCGGCCGCGAAGCTGATTGTCGATGCGACGGCTCTCGTGGCGCTCGGTGCCGATGATGTGCAGCCCGCCGAGCTCGACGACCTCCTGGCGCTCCCGCTCGCACTGCTTCTTGAGCCCGGCGTACAGCTTCTCGTACTCCTCGGGCTGCTTGTCGGGATCGAAGTGCTCCCGCGCCATCATCTCCGGGTTGCCGCCCAGGATGATGTCG
>CAZYSW010000166.1:0-11143 GCA_964650105.1 uncultured Nannocystaceae bacterium | reverse complement strand
GACGCCTCGATACTTCCCCCCTGCTGCCTTTCCCAGATGAAACCTCTTAAGCGTGTACGGCGATCATCAGTGTCCTTCCTCGCATGACGTGCATCGTTCCTGCTCCTTTCGCGCGTGTGCGCGGTCGGCGGCACGATACTCGCGGGCGCTTCGGCTGCGCAAGCCGGGGAAATCTCACACTCATCGATTGGTTTGAGAGGCCGTTTGACGCCCTCACGCAGCTTCGCGTGGCCCGAGCTGCCCAATGAGGCCGGGTCGGGAGCTTCGCGTGTGTCCTGCTTGGGGCTCACGTTCAGATTTCTGGGCACGCCCATCCGATCGCGATCGGCCCCGCGGTCTCCTCCTTCGCTTCGAGTCGAACAAGGTAGCGGCCAGGGTCGAACTCGACATCGATTACCACGGCACCGATGTCCGAAACGGGTACTTGAATCGGCGTCGCGCGAGCACAGTCCGTGTCGCACCGCTTCACGGTGACCTTGACGTCGGCGGGATCGATGTCCGAGACGGCACCGAGCGTGTGTGTCCCGCCGATCGGCACCTCGACGACGGCATGCCGCCAGATGCGGCCGAGTCGCGGACCGATCACTTGCGAATCAGCGCATGAGACGTCGAACTCGAAGGCGTGGTCAAACCACGAGACCTCGAAATCGAGGCTGACAAGCGGGTGGGTGTCAACCGGGCCCGCGCAGAGCCCAATCGCTGGCGCTGAGCAATCGAAGAATGAGCTTCGCATCGCCTCTTCGCCGCACCACGGCCAACTTCCTTCGTACTCGGCAATCACTTCGTCGATCGACGATCCAACTAGACGCTCGAAGACCTCATCGAGCTGATGAGTCCGCATCCCCCACTCCGTCTCGCGCAGCAACGTTTTGTTCGCGCTCGTCCCATACTGGTGCACGAGATACGAGGTGAAGTGTGCGGCCCGCAGATAGTCCGCAAGCGTCATTGCGTCGGCGTCGGCAGCTTCGAGCACGTCGCCCATGCGGATCAGCTCCGCCTCTTCCGCCACACCCTCCGGGGCCAGTAAATCGCCCCAATAGCTCGCGGCCCCTTCCTCGATCGCCCGGTGCGACAGTCCTTCCGCATATCTAACGGCGTGCACGAGTTCATGGTCGTGGGGCATGAAGCGGCTGTATGCCGCTCCGTCTGAGCAGCCTGGCGAATCTTCTGCGCATCCGCCCACGTAGTCCTCCAGTGGGTTCTCAAGCACATAGAAGTCGATCACGAGATCGTCCGGAACGCCCATGACCTGCTTGAGGCCCCCTGTATACGCGTCCATGCGGGGCATGGTGCCGGGGCACCATGCGTCGATGTCCTTGTCCGTGCCCACCCGAAGGTGCTCGCCCTCCCAGACGATCGGAACGTCGAAAGGCTCTGCGCATGCGGCTTCGATCGCGAGTAGTGCGGCGAGGCTCACGACACGAGCGACCCCCTCAAACCTGCTTGAGTACGACTCCCCTAACATTTCTTTCGCCGCACCGTTGGGCGGCCTCAAGAATAGCTCAGACCGTATCAGGACGCTGCCTGCTGGGGTGATGCCTGGTAAATCGGGCCGGAGGCTGTTCCGCGGGCGAGTACGGTGGACCCTGAACCGGCTGCGGGCCAACGTAGCGGTGGCGGCAAGGCCCCTCCGGCTCGACGGTCGCGCCCGGCTCAACGTCCGCACGCCACACGTGGCACGCCGTCAGGTTCGGGCCCTTGCGACACCACCGTGATCGATGCCGCTATCCGCGACGAGCGTGTCGGTTTCCGCCACGTCGCCGAAGTGCACGTCCACCGGCGGTCGGCGGGATGGGGCTCGCAGTCGTCCGCGGGTGCATCGGCCGGCGCCTGCAACATGAGCCCGATCACCGCGACCGCGGCCAAGCCGACCACGAGCGCCGTCAACATGTCAACCTCCGGGCAGCCGCCGCACGAGCGCCGTCAACATGTCAACCTCCGGGCAGCCGCCGCACGAGCGCCCGAGCACCGCACGGATCGCCGCCCACGACTATTCGCCTCGGCGTAGCCATCGCCCAACGCTTCGGCGAGTGCACGAATCACGCCGAGCGCGTCGAGATCGATGCGAGCGCCAACGGCCGCAAGTTCAGCACCGAGCCTGCGCTGGCGCCCGATCCGCCCGAGCCGGACACATGCCGCACGCACGGGATCGGCGACGTCCCGCGGCGGAGCACAGACGCGGCTCGGTGTCATGCTCGCCTCCGAACCTCGGCCAAAATCTCGGCCACCTCGGCCTGTAGCTCGGCCTCCCGTCGTCGGGCGTCGAACCAGCGCGAGACGACGGTGAGCAGCCCTACGGCGCCGCCGAAAGCGAGTGCGACCTTCGGAGCCGTCCACCCGGAGGACCGGGCCGGTGACAGCGGTTGGGCAAACGCCCGCGGCTCGGCCCTCCGGGCAGGACTCCCAAGGTCGAAGATGTTGTCCGCTGCCATCACCGATCGGGGTAGCGAACCGCGGCGTGTCCAGACAAGGGCGAGAACGTGTCCGGCCGGCGGCGAATTCGTGTCCACGATCGGGCGCCCACCGGCCCGAACATGTCCATGGACACGCGCTCGCCATTCCGAACGGGTAATTTCCCCACCGTTTTCTGGCCGTTTCAGGCCCGAATAGGCCGGAAAAATGGTGGTGTGGGGTGTGTCCGGGGCGGATCCATGGACACGATCGGGCCGATTCGGCCCTCGGTGGCCGCGCCGGCGTATCCATCTATGCTTCCGGCGTGCCCTGGATCGTCATGCACCGCCTTCCGTGGGACGACCGAGACTTCTCCGCCGCCGAGGAGCTGCTGGATCACTGCCGCAGGAAGTACAAGCCGTCGACGTTGGACTCGCGGCTGTCGGACCTCCACGTCGTCGCCCGTCGCTGGCGTCGTCGGGACGAGCGCGTGCCCACCGACCCGGCCGAGTTCATCGCCGCGTACGCGATGATGGACGACGACGGGCGCGACCACGTTGTCGAGATGGCGGAGCTGGCCGCGCGCAACGACCACAAGGGCAAGCGCCGGAGCCGGCGGTGCTCGCTGAACCGGCTACGCGAGGATCTCGACCGGCTGGCCCGGAAGCGCCACGCCGCGTGGCAGGCCAGGCGGAAAGCCGCAGCCGCGCAGGCCGCCGCGGCCGACGAGCCCGAGGCCGCGTCGGCGGCCGAGTAGCGGGTGTGCCCCAGCTCGGTGGGGACGGCTCGCCGTGGACACGCGCGCGGGGGCATGAGAGCATCACCAGGCCGGTTCGTCACCGGTGCGAACGGACAACCGAATCTCCCACGGGCGCCGTGATCCGTTCCGGTGCTCGTGGCAGCCGGCCGAAGCCCGGGGCCGGCTGAATCCGGCGGGTGACTCCCGCCGGCCGGCACTACACCGCGGCTAGTCACCGCGGGGAACGGAAACGAACCATGCCCAAAGCAGACTTCGCGGCGACACTTCGCCGCACACGAGAGGCGCGCGGCCTCTCCCAAGACGCGCTGGCCGAAGCCGCCGGCTTATCCGCCGACCTTGTGTCGCGCGTCGAACGACGTCGCGTCTCGCCGACGATTGGCACCGCGGCGAGGCTCGCGGCCGGGCTCGGCGTAGCGCTGGCGGACCTCGTCGGCGACGTCGAGCCGATGCCGGCGGACATCGCCGGCCGGGCGCTGCTGGACGCGCTCGCGGCATACATCGCGGAGGTGAGGTGATGCGACCCCACCTCCGCCTCCGCCTTGCGCTGGCCGACGCCCTCGACGCGGTGGCCGATCTCCGCACCGCGCTCGACCGGATTCACGACGCCGCCGACGCAGTGGCGGACGAACACGAGCAGCTTCCCAGCGTCGACGGAGAGGCCGACGACGACGCTGACCCCACCGATTGACCCGGCCGACGTCCGGCGCGATCATGGGCCGTCCTGGGGCTTCTCAGGGCGGCACCTTTTCTGCGCCGAAGGCACGCGAAAGGCACATGCATGAAAAAGTCCACGATTTCGCGTAGCTATTGCCGGTTCTACGCGGTTTCATACTGCCGCCTTGCCAGCGCCATTGCTGAGCGCGTCCTCGTCCCACGCGAGCTCTGGGACATCCAGCGAGAACACGTCCTCGGTGACGCCGGTGGCGAGCGGCTTCGGTCGGCGTTCTCGAGGCGACGGTGCACGGGCGCGGGAGGCCCGTAGGCCGACGTGGGCACCGACGGCGACGGGGTGACGGCGGCACCTCGCGATGCCGACCGAGGCCTCGCGCCGCCCTTCCGCCTCGCCTTCGTCGCCTTCGCCCTGCAGGTCGTGCGCACGGCAAGCCGTAGCGCTCACCGCTCGGCGTGGTGGACGATGGGGCTAGATCACGTCCTCGGTGACGCCGGGATCGGTCTGGGGCACGCTCTTGGTCGATGCGCTCGTGGTCGAGGCCGCCTTGGCGGCCTCGCGGCGTCGCGCGATGAACTCCGGGTCGCCGGAGCGCTTGCCGTTGACCCGCTCGCGCAGATCCTTGCCGACCTTGAAGAACGGGAGCCGCTTGGGGGGAACGTGCACGGCATCGCCGGTTCGCGGATTTCGTCCCTCGTAGCTCCTGTACTGACGCACGGTGAACGACCCGAAACCGCGGATCTCGATGCCCTCGCTGCGCTGCAACGCCTCGACCATCGCGTCGAAGATGGTGTTGATCACCAGCTCCGCACGCCCCTTGGTCAGGTTCGCCTCCTGCGCGACCACCTCGATGAGCTCGGACTTCGTCACTTCAAGCGGACCTCGAGGGGACCGTGCGTGAATCCCCTCCAGGGGATGATGGTATGGCCAAAAACGTAGCGATATCAAGGGGAAGCGACTCCGCGGCCGCATTGGCGCCCCGCGGGATGCGGGGCGCGACCCGGGCGGACGGCCCCGGACGGCTTTCGCCACGCTTCAGGTCGGCCCCGACGGGGGCGCCCCGAACGCGCGGGGCCGGACGCGCGGCTGCGGCCCTCGGTGCCGCGGCGGACGAGCTACCGCAGCGCGGCGGCCAACTCCGGCGGGACGAAGGGCAGCCGCGGCAGCGCCTCGCCCGTGTAGCGATAGCCGGGCACGAAGTCGAAGCGGTCGCACGCGTGACGGCTGTAGAAGTCCACGACGTCGACCCAGCGCACCGAGCCTTCCCGCACGCGCTCTCCGAGGCTTCGTGCGCCGAGATTCGTGCACATCGCCACGCGTTCGAGAGGTCGGTGTGCGGCGTTCTCGGTGAGGTCGTGTCCGACCGCCTCGGGGGGAACCCGGCTGAGGTAGCGATGGCCGAGCTCCGACACCTCGAGCACCTCGACGTGCTCGACGCGGACCGCCCCGCCGCCGGCACAGACCACGATCTCCGCCTTCTCGCCCGGGAGCAGGGCCATGGCGTTGTGCATGCGTGTGCCACGGATCTCGCAGTTGCCCTGCTCGGCCGAGCGCAGGCGCAGGAAATAAGCGATCGGTGAGCCGCTGATGTTCTCGACCTCGGCGATGCTGTGCTTGGCCGAGATCGAGGCGCCCTGCTTGCGGTACTGGACCTTCTGCACGGTGACGTGAATGTCGAGGTGATCGGAGCGCCAGCGCTTGCCCGGGGCGAGCTCGATCGCGTCTTGCAGCTCGATCGCGTGGACGTTGGGCTGGCGGAGCGCCTCGACGTCGATCGGTTGGACGCCCAAGGTGCGGACGTCCTCCTCCAGAGCGCGCGCGAACGCCTCGCTGCTGTACTGGATGCCCAGCTCCCGAGCCCGGAGCTCCGCGAGGGCTTGCTCGGCCGTGATCCCGGCCTCGCGCATGGCCGCCACGCGTGCCTGCACGTCGCGCGTGGGTTTGCCCGACAGATGGATCCCGGCGCCCAACAAGAGCGCCAGACCCCCGCCCGTCGAGAGCCGTGCCGCGAGCGGACGCACCGAACGACGATGCCGGGCGCCAAGGGGATCGCGCAAGTGCATGGCGCGCAACCGCGGCGAAGCTCGGGATCTGCGCGCGTCCTCGCCCCCCAAACTCAGGGGCCCTCGCGCAAATGGTGCTCGAGGGCCACGGGGCTGATCCCGGCCCGCGATGCGAGGATGCGTCGGGCCCAGCGTGCATCCACCACCGCGGTCCCCGGAGGCCGGGTCTCGGCGCCGAGCCAGCGCTCGCGAGCTTCGGGGTGGAGGGACGCGACGAACGTGCGGGCCGGGTCGACGAGCACGCGCGAGGATCGTCCTGCGAGCGCCTGCGCCCGCCAATCACGCTGATCTTTCAGCATCCGGTGCAGGTCCGACCACAAGACGACGGACGCGGCCCCCTGCTCGGCCCACCACGACCGTGGGCGCTCGACTGCCGCGAGACTCGGGGCCGTCATCGCGTGCCGACGCCGATAGCTCGGCGGGGCGACGAGCTGCGCTTCGCGGAGCGAACCGGGCCAGCGTTCGGCGGCTGGCCGCAAGGCCCGGTCGCGCACGGTCGCGTCGCATTGCGCGAGCGCGCGCAGGATTGCCTCGTACTTGGCGTGCATCTGCGCGACGCGATCCCGCGAGAACGGAGCCCCCCAGTACTCGGCGGTTCCTCGCACCGCCCGAGAGTGTAGGCGCGTCTGCTTGGAAGTACGACGTCGTCGGGCGCGTCGTCGTTTTGCACGTGGACGGGGCTGCGCGACCCGTTCACGCGTGGCCGACCCGAGGCCCGAGCGGGCCGACCGATCGTGTGGTCCTCGCCCTGAAACGCTGCGATCGCGTTCCATGCGCGCTGCGGAAGCGGGTTTCCGCACGACCTCGGGGCGGGTACCCTGGATCGGGCCCGGAAATCTCGCCCGAAAGGTTGTCCCACGGTGCAGGAAGGTTCCTCCGAGTCGTCCATGACGGACACGGCTGATAGTTTTGCGCTGCCGCTTTCGCTTCCGGCCGACAGTGCCGCAGCGAGCGAGGCGTGCAACTACCTCAGCACCGAGGAGCAGCAACTGCTCGCGCGGGCCCGCGCGGGCGATCACCGGGCCCTTCGCAGCCTGTACACCACCTATCAGGGGCAAGTTCGCGCGCACCTGTTTCGGCTGCTCGGATCGGACTGGGAGGTCGACGACCTGACGCAGATCGTGTTCGCACGGGCCTTCAACGCGCTCGATTCCTTCCAGGGCAACTCCACACTCGCGACCTGGCTGTACCGGATCACCGCCAACACGACGCACAATCTGCTTCGCCAGCGGTTTCGCCGGGACCGGGTCAAGCACGCGTTGAGCTGGTTCAACGCGGGTCGGCAGCCCTCCGTGGGCTCGACGCGCGTGGAGGCGCGCGACGAGGCGCACCGCATTCTGCAGCGGCTGCGCCCCGACCTGCGCGAAGTGTTCGTCCTGTACCACTACGAGGGGCTCACGCTCCAGGAGATCAGCAACGTCCTCGACGCGCCGGTCTCCACCGTCGGCGATCGGCTCACCCGCGCACGCAAGCGGCTTCGGGAGCTCGTGGCCTCCTAGGTCTGTGAAGGCAGATGGAACCCCTCGACTGCAACACTCCGTCGCCGACGCGGTACAGCTGCCACGAGTGCCGTGAGGACTCGGAGTTGGTGCTGACCAACCGGGCCACCATCGCGGTTCGAGAGCTGTACGAGCACCACCTTCGGCAGTGCCGCGACTGCCGGCGGATGCATCGCACGCTGTACGCGATCTACGAGGGACCCGTCACGCCCACACCGTTGACCGGCATCCGGCAGGAGAAGGAGTTCCACGCGGTTCTGCGGCGGATGAAGGAGGAGCGCCCCGAGCCCTGGTACACGCGTTTGTCGGTGCGCGCCGGCATCGGCGTCTTGGCCACCAGCGCCGCCGCGCTGACGCTGGCGTTGTTCGACGTCGCACCGATCGACTTCGGGCTGACCCCCGTCGCGACGGTGCCGTCGGGCACCGTCGCGGACGGTGACGGTCGCGACCGCACGACGAGGGCAACCGCCTCGAACGGCAAGGCGCGCACGGGAGGCATCGAGCACCCCGCGCAGAGCTACGGTCGGGTCGTGGGCGGCAACGCGGCCGTGCTGCCACCGGGCCAGGACGTGTCCTCGACCGCCGACACGTTCCCGGTCGGGACGCGCTTTCAGCTCAGCCTCGACGATTCCCTGCAGGTCGGATTGGTCGGCAAGATCGTCGCCAACTTCACGCCCGGCACCGACGTCGAATGGACGGTCGCGTCTCCGGCTCTGATGGAGTTGGAGCTGCATCGCGGGATCGCGGCCTTCCGCTACGATCGCAAGCCCTCCGATCCGATCCTCCAGGTCCGCACCCCGTCGGCGCTGGTTCGCGTCGTCGGTACGGTGTTCACGGTTCAGGTCGACTCCGACGATCAAACGACCGTGTCGGTGCTTCGCGGACAAGTGGAGGTGCTCGATCCGAGCACGAACCGACTGATGGCGGAGGTGGAGTCGGGGTACCGACTCGACGTCGCCAGCGGCACGTTCGACGACGTCGGCAAGATCGAGGTTCAGGCCGCGTTGCCGCTGTCCAACGAGGTCGACCAGTCGGAGGATCTCGTCGAGTGGCTCGCGGTGGGCGATGGTCGGATCCCCGGCAACTGGAACATTCCCGGTCTGCCCGACGATCCCGCGCTGCGCACCCTCGCCAACGTCCCCGCGCGCCCCGGCAGCCCCACGTGGTACGTGCCGTCGATTCGCGTCACCGGAACGACCGGCGCGCCCGAGGAAGAGGAGCCCGCCGTTCCGGCGACGACGCGTCGCGCGGTCGAGAACGAGGGCAACGACCTCATCCAGGATCTCCTGCGCGAGGCGGAGGCCACGCGACGCAAGGAGCTCCTCGCTTCGCTCGAGCGGTGCCGTGCGCTGTACGACTCGCACGAGACGCGATACCGGGCCGCCCGCTGCCTGGCCAGCTTCATCGACAAGTACGGCAACGATCCGCTGGCGGCCGAGGGCTATCTCCTGGTCGGCATCCTCCGCATGGATTACGCGCTCGACTACCGCGCCGCCGAGGCTGCCTTCCAGACGTTCCTGCGGCGCGCGCCCAACCATCAGTACGCCGAGATGGCGCTGTATCGCATGTGGCTGTCGAGCACCGAGGACGGGCGCATCAGCGAGGCCCTGCAGCGAGGCCGCTCCTACCTGCGGCGCTATCCCCATGGGCGCTACGTCGGCAAGATCATTCAGCGCTTCCCCGAGCTGAAGGCCGATCTGTAGCAGGGCATCGGAGACGCCCCGCGAGGCGACGAGCCCGTCCCTACCGCGCTTGTCCGCGCTGAATGCCGATCCGTAGGCGGGGCATCGGAAACGTCTCGCGAGGTGACGAGCCCGTCCCCGCCGACGCCGGCTGCGTTGGCCAGCCTCGACACCCCGTAGCGCAGTCGCCACGCACCCGTCCCGACCTCGCGGGCGGACGCCTCGATCGACTGCCCACCCTTGTGCCACGCATCGACGAACACCCGTGCGCCGCCTCCCTCCACCGCTTCTTCGTCGCCGACGTTCCCAAACCGTGGTTCCACTCGGTCGCCGGTTTCATGCGGAGAGCGTGCCGACCCATCGTCTCGGCCGCAGCGGTTTCTTGGGGGGCGGTCTGGCGGCAGGTCACCGGCGCTCGGAACATGTCCGATGTTTCGTCGGGTGCCCTGCCGACGTCGTTCGTCCTCGCGCGACGTCTTCCATCCCTGGTCGTTGCTGCACGCGAGCGGCTTGGGCGAAGGGGTCGTAGCGCTCGAGCGTACGCTCGGCGGCATGAAACGGCGACCGAGGGGACGCACGGCTTTGGGCAAGGTTGGCGCCGAAGGAGGGCCCGGGCTCTTGGGGCGTGCCGATCGGCGTCCGTGGAGGGACGCCAGTGGGACGTGTTTCCGGTAGGGCCCGGTGGAGGGTCGGGGCGAAGTCCATGGGCGTCGGCCGAACGTGCGAGAGCCCGCCTGGCCGGGGGCGAGGCGGGCTCTGTCGAGGTGAACGGCGGGGACGCAGGCCCGCCGTCGGTCGGTATCAGCGCATCACGGGCATCTGCGGCTGGAACGCCGGGCCGCCGGGAGCGCCGCCGATCTCGCTGTATTCCATGTTGTTGAACTGGAACTTCCAGAGCTTGACGACGAACCAGGGCATGTAGATGCCCGCCGTGATCAAGGTGAGCAGGTAGCCGACCAGGAACGTCACGAAGTACTCGCCGCCGGTACCGTGGAAGGCACCCGCGAAGGTTCGACCCTGGTAGCGCACCCGGGTGTTCTCGGCCATGAACTTCATGATCTTGACCTGGAACCAGGCGCCGTAGATGCCGACGGTGATGACCGTGAGCAGATACCCCACCAAGAAGGTCACGAACAGCTCACCGCCTTGGCCCTCGAAGTCGAAGTTCCCCACGAGTTGCTCGTTCTCGAGGATGTTGGTCTTCGAGTAGAACAGCTTGTTGAGCTTGCAGATGAACCAGGGCGCGTAGATGCCGAACGTGATCGCCGTGAGCAGGTAGCCCACCAGGAAAGTCACGAACAGCTCGCCGCCGGTGGCTTCGAAGCTGGGGCGGAACCGCGTCCCGTCGGGCGCCGTCGCCGTCATGTTGTCGGCGAAGAACTTCACCAGCTTGCAGATGAACCAGGGCGCATAGATGCCGATCGTGATCGCCGTGAGCAGGTAGCCCACCAGGAAGGTCACGAACAGCTCACCCCCACGCCCGGTGAACTGCACGCGAAGATCTCCGCGTCGAGTGGGGCCGAGGGTGGTGTTCGAGGCCATGAAGTTGAGCAGCTTGCAGTGGAACCACGGCGCGTAGATGCCGATGGTGACGACCGTGAGCAGGTAGCCCACCAAGAAGGTCACGAACAGCTCGCCGCCCGTCCCCTGGAAGTTCGGGCGCAGCCCACCGCCGCCGCCCCCCGTCATCGGTGCGGGCGAGGCCACGCCGCCCGGAGCGATTCCTCCGGCCATGTGGGGCGCCATCATGCCGGCACCCGCGGCCATGGCTGCCGGCGCCCCCATCGGGGGCCCGCCCATCGGGGGCCCGCCCATCGGGGGCCCGCCCATCGGGGGCCCGGGCGGGGGCCCGCCCATCGGCGGTCCAGGCGGTGGTCCGCCCATCGGCGGTCCAGGCGGTGGTCCACCCATCGGCGGTCCAGGCGGGGGCCCGCCCA
This sequence comes from uncultured Nannocystaceae bacterium, assembly GCA_964650105.1. Lineage (GTDB taxonomy): Bacteria > Myxococcota_A > Polyangia > Nannocystales > Nannocystaceae > CAZYSW01. The sequence goes on along the minus strand of CAZYSW010000166.1, from coordinate 141 downwards.
TCGGTGGTCCAGGCGGGGGCCCGCCCATCGGTGGTCCAGGCGGGGGCCCGCCCATCGGTGGTCCAGGCGGGGGCCCGCCCATCGGTGGTCCAGGCGGGGGCCCGCCCATCGGTGGTCCAGGCGGGGGCCCGCCCATCGGTG
>CAZYSW010000165.1:0-11184 GCA_964650105.1 uncultured Nannocystaceae bacterium | reverse complement strand
TCGGGATCGAGGTCGTGTCATGACCAAGATCAGCACCAAGCCGCCCAGCGGCATGCGGGACTTTCTGCCCGCCGACATCGCCCGTCGCAACTACGTCATCGGGATCGTCCGCGAGGTCTACGAGCGCTACGGGTTCGTGCCCCTCGAGACGCCATCGATCGAAAACCTGGACATCCTCTTGGGCAAGTACGGCGAGGACGAGAAGCTCATCTATCGCCTCCTGCACCGGGGCGAAACCCTGCAGCGAGTGCTGGAGGAGAAGGCGGGCCGGACGCTCGGGGCCGACGATCTGTCGGATCAGGCGTTGCGCTACGACCTCACCGTGCCGCTGGCCCGCGTCGTCGCGCAATACGGCGACCTCCCCAGGTACTTCAAGCGCTATCAGATCCAGCCGGTGTGGCGGGCGGATCGCCCCGGGCGTGGACGCTTTCGCGAGTTCTACCAGTGCGACGTCGACATCACCGGGACCGAGAGCCTGATCGCCGAGGCAGAGGTCTGCGGGGCGGGGTGCGAGGTGCTCGAGCGACTCGGGTTTCGCGACTACACCTTCGGGCTCAACCACCGCCAACTCTTGCGGGGCCTCATTCGCACCGCGGGCATCGACGCCGACCTGGAGGGCACCGCGCTGGTCGCCGTCGACAAGCTGGACAAGATCGGGCGTGACGGGGTGCTCGAGGAGCTGCGGGCCCGCGGGATCGCCCAGGCGGCGGGGCAGCGGTTGCTGGAGCTCATCGACCGGCGCGTGGAGGGCGACGACAACCTCGGCCTCGTCGAGAGCCTGCGCCGGGATCTGACCGACGATGCGGGGCGGACCGCGCTCGACCAGCTCGCCGAGCTCGTGACGCTCCTGCAGGCGACCCCGGCGGGCAAGCGCGTCCGCATCGTGCCTCCGCTGGCACGCGGGCTGGGCTACTACACCGGTGCGATCTTCGAGGTCACCGTCTCCGATCTCGCGGGCAGCATCGCCGGCGGCGGCCGCTACGACGAGTTGGTCGGGATGTTCGGCAAGAAGCGCGTGCCCGCGGTGGGCCTGTCGCTGGGGCTCGAGCGCATCCTGGTGGTGATGGCCGATCGCGGCATGTACCCGGACTTGCACAGGGGGCCGGACGTCCTGCTGTGCTGGGTGGACGTGACCGCGTCCGACGTGCTGTCGGTGGCCCACGCCCTGCGCGGCCAGGGCCTGCGGGTCGAGGTCTTCCCCGAGCCGCAAAAGCTGGGCAAGCAGCTCCAGTACGCCGACGCCCCGGGGGTGAAAGCCCCCTTCGCTGCCATCTTGGGCACCGACGAGCTGCGCACCGGCGAGCTCACCCTCAAGCACCTCGCCTCGGGCACCCAACGCCGCGTTCCCGTCGCCGACGCCAAGGCCACCACGGTGGCCATGACCGGCGCGTAACCGTCGGTGTTCACGGGCCACGAGACGCCGACCACGTCGTCGGTGCTCGCGGGCGCGCGCGAGCAACGTCCCCGCGACGCGCCACGCACGTCGTCGAAGCAGTTCTCGGACGGCGGCCCTTCCACCAGGGCCGCCGACCGCCCGCGTCGCCCCCGTCGACGTCGACGACGTCGCGCGCCGGCAGCACCGTGGATCGCGAGGACGTGCTCGCCCTTCGCTCGTTCGGGGTGGGGCACCGATGCGCGGGTGGGGCGCTATCCCGCTCTCGCAGAGGGGCTGATAGAACAGGGGGCGAGTGCGCGACGTCCCAGACGAATCCGTGACCCACGTGGACGGAAGTCTCGCCGGGCGCATCCTGGTGGTCGACGACGAGCGGAACATCCGCCGGATGCTGCGCATGGTGCTCGAAGGGGAGGGCGCCACCGTGCTGGAGGCCGCGACCGGAGAGGAGGCGCTCGCCGAGCTCGAACGCCGCGATCCGCCGGTCCAGGTGGTCGTGATGGACGTGCTCATGCCCGGGCTGAGCGGGCTCGAGGTGCTCGAGCGGCTCAGCCAGCGCGCCAACGGGCGGCCCGCGGTGCCGGTCATCATGATCAGCGGTCACGCGACCGTGGAGGACGCGGTCAAGGCCACGCGACTGGGGGCCTTCGACTTCTTCGAAAAGCCCCTGGCCCGCGATCGCGTCATCGTCAGCGTCCGCAACGCCCTACGCCAGTACGAGGCCGACGAGCGCGTGCGGACGCTGAGGGCGCGCATCCGTGGCGAGATCATCGGGGAGAGCCCCGTGATGCAGGAGCTCCTGCATCAGGTGGCGAAGATCGGTCCCACACGGGCACGGGTGCTGATCACCGGCGAGAGCGGCTCGGGCAAGGAGCTGGTCGCTCGGGCGATCCACGAGGCCAGCGATCGCCGCGACAAGCCCTTCGTCAAGGTCAACTGCGCCGCGATCCCCAAAGAGCTCATCGAGAGCGAGCTGTTCGGCCACGAGCGGGGGGCGTTCACCGGCGCCCACTCCCAAAAGAAGGGGCTGTTCGAGGTCGCCGACGCGGGGACCATCTTCCTCGATGAGATCGGCGACATGGCGCCCGGGGCCCAGGCCAAGGTGCTGCGGGTCCTGCAGAGCGGAGAGCTGATGCGCGTCGGCGGGCGTCGTCTGGTCAACGTCGACGTACGGGTGTTGGCGGCGACCCATCGCAACCTGCAGGAGCTGGTGTCCACCGGCGAGTTTCGCGAGGACCTCTACTTCCGGTTGAACGTCGTGCCCCTCGAGGTGCCGCCGCTGCGCGATCGCGTGGAGGACATCGAGCTCTTGGCGCGCCGCTTCATCGACGAGGCCTGCCGCGAGAACGGGCTGGCGCCCAAGCGCCTGAGCCCCGAAGCCTCGCGCGCCCTGGCGGCGTATGCCTGGCCCGGCAACGTCCGAGAGCTGCGAAACGTGATCGAGCGCATGGTAATCCTGTCCGACGGTGACCTCGAGCTCGCCGATGTGCCGACCGACATCCGCGTCGACGACCCCGGCAGCGAGACCGACACCGACCGGAGCGATCTGCTCGCGCTCTCCGAGTGGACCGCGGGCAAGCCCCCCGAAGGCATGTCGCTGCGAGAGTTCCGCGAAGCCGTCGAACGGGCGTTCATCCTCAAGCGCCTGCACGCGCTGGGCTGGAACGTCTCCAAGACCGCCGAGTCTCTCGGCGTCGAGCGCACCCACCTGCACAAGAAGATCAAGCTCTTGGGCATTCAGCGCTCCGGCTGAGCCGAGGGCTGCTTCCCTAGATCGACGTGTCTTGGGGGAGGCGGAGGGTGGGTTGGAGGAGGAGGGCGAGCTCGGCGTAGTCGCCGGCTTCGAGGGATTGAAGGGTCCGCTGCGGGTCGCGTTGGCGGGTGCTGGCGGTATCGTGTGCGGCGTGATCGGGGAAGACGAACAGGTCGTCGGGGAGGGCGTCGTCCCGGTGGATCTCCTGGGCCACCACCTCGAATGCGCCGCCGCGGTAACGCAGCGGCAGGCCTACCGTCTCCCAGACGCACAGCTCGTGTCCCCCCACGCGGGTCAGTAGGCAGCTCACGTCGAGCACGGCGTCACGCTGACCCGGGTTCTCCGCGCGCCCGCGGGCGAGCGCCTCGTGCCAGTCCGCGAGCCTCGCCAGCACCCGGGTCTGCCGCGCGGAGGGCAGGGCCACGAATGCATCGGCCAGCGCACCCAAAGGAGACGCCCGCACCTGCGGCACGCCTTCGATCCCGTCGGACCAGATGCCGTCGGGGGTCTGGATCCGCACCCCTTCGAGGGGGACGTCGCCGTCGTCGGTCGGCAGACGCAGGCTCCAGCGTTCGTGGCGGAAGCCGCCCGGTCGCGCGGCGATCTCCAGCGTCCCGCGGATGCCCGCCGGCCCGGTCACCGCGTAGCCGATCCGCAGGGTCTCGTAGGGCAGGGGCGCGAGGACCTCGAGGAAGTCCTCGCGGGTCGACACGGTCGCGGCCGCGGCCGGTCGGGGCCGGTCCGACACGCCCGGTGTCGCACTGGGGGCGGGCGCCGGTCGATCGCAACCGATGCCCAACGCGACGAAGATCCAAAGTCGCGCGCCCAGACGCCCCATTGGACCGCCCATAGCATGCTCGCGGCGGCGCTCTCCAATTTGTGCCGAACCCCGATCGCCTCGTCGACGCGGGCCGCGGCCCGCTGCGCCACGATCCGGGTGTCTTCCGCCGTCGGGGCCTCGTGGCGCCTGCCCCACGGCTGCTCGTGCCCCCCGCGTGATGGCCCGGAAGGCCGCCGTCGCCCGTCATGGCGCCTGCCCCTCGCGCACGCCCCCACCCGGCGTCGCTGCGCGGACGCGCGGCAGCGCGCCCGGGTCTCGCGACGGATCGCCGTGCGACCGGCGGGTTTTTCGTCGCGCCCGCACGCGTCGCGACCCTCGAAAAATGATCGCAACGAACCGGGGCTGGGGGCCGATGAAGAAGGAGCGTGGGCCGGTGATGGCCGCATCCCGAACCAACCCCCCCGCGCCGCCTCGTCATGATGACCGAATCCGCGACCCCTCGTCTCGTTTCGCCGCTGCGCGCTCTTCACATCCTGCTCGTCGCCGTCGATCCGCCGCTGTCGCTCGCGCTCGCGTCTCCGCTCGCCGAGGCCGGCGTGGCGGTCACCGTCGTTCGTTCGGAGTCCGCGGCCCTCGGCAAGATCGCAGACGAGATCTTCGATGCCGCGATCGTGGTCGACGACGATGTGCACGTTCGACCCGAAGTGCTGGTAGCGGCGCTCCAGCGAGCACGCCGTCCCTGCCTCACGGTCCTCGTGACGCCCGACGACGAACCCGAGCGGACCCGCGAGCTCTCCGGCCTCGGCGCGTTCGAGGTGGTGGCCGGCGTTCCGGGCCGCGAGGCCGTTCATGCTGCGGTCGAGCGGTGCGTCCGTGCCACGTGGAGCCTGCGGTCGACGTTGTCGGCCCTGGCACGCGTGCACGCGCCCGCCCTGCCGCGGACCTGGCACGCTTCGCCGACCCCGTCGCCCGAGCCCGCGCGTCGGCCCCCCCACGAGGTCCGGGTGCGAGGCGTGCAATCGAAGGCGCAGGCCAACGGGGTCGACATCGACAGCGTCGTGAACACGCTCGCCGACGATGGCCAGCTCTCGCCGCGCGAGCGCGCGGTGCTGCGCTACATCGCGCGGGGCTACCGATACCGGGAGATCGGCGACGCGCTCGAGATCTCACCGCGGACGGTGAAGATGCACGCGGCCAACGTTCGACGAAAGTGCGGCGTCGGGACCCGCTGGGAGCTCTTGCGCCGCGTGTACGGGAGCTGAACGCCGATGCTGGTCGTCGTGCTGCTGTGGGGGCTCGCCGCGCACGTGCTCGGACGACCGTGCGTGTCCGACTGCGATGCGCATTGCCACGAGTGCGCCGTCGAGTGTGCCGAGGTCTGCGAGGATGTCTGTACGACGGCGGGCTGTCGTGCCCGCTGTGCTCGCCGCTGTCGCGCCACCTGCCGGGATTGCGGCTCGTTTTGCCGTCGAGCGCTGGTGTGCGCGCAAGGCTCGAACCCGGTCACGGGGCGTGCCGGATCCCGGCGCTCGCGCGCTTCCTTTCCTTCGCGTTGGCGATCAGGCGTCGGACGTTCTCTCGGTGCCGAACCCAGATGAGGGCCGCCACCGCGAGGGCGAGCATCTGCTCGGGCCTGGGTCGGTCCGCGATCAGCACGCACACCGTGAGCGCCGTGACGGCGGTCAGCGATCCGATCGCCGACGTTCGCGTGAGCCACAATCCCTGCGCGTACAACAAGAGCGCCGCGCCGGCCACCGGAGGATCGAGCGCGAGGAACACTCCGAACACACACGCCACACCCTTCCCGCCGCGAAAGCCGAGATAGACGGGGAAGATGTGGCCCACCACGGCCGCTAATGCCACCAGGGCCAGGCCCAGGTGGGCGTCGATGCCATCGCCGAGCGCCCACGATCGACTCGCGAGCCACACGGGCAGCGCGGCCTTGAGCGCGTCGAGCACGAAGACGACGAGGCCGAGCTTTCCGCCCAGGGCACGCGCGGCATTGGTCGCGCCGATGTTGCCCGAGCCGACCTTGCGCAAGTCGATCCCCTTGGCGCGCGCCAGCAAGACGCCCATCGGGATCGCCCCGACCAAGTACGCAAGCGCCGTCCACGCGACAACGCTCTGAGCCACACCTGCCAAGGCGGGCCGGAGCATAGCAAGCACGGGGGCGTCGCGGACCTCGACCGGCGGAGCAATCTCCGGTGCCGCAACGAAAAAAGTGCCTGGCGGCCGGTGGTGAATGCCCCGCCTCGTCCGTGCCGCCGCCGACGGCGGCCTCGCTCCACGCGACGTCGACGATGCCCCGTGCCGGCACGGCCCGCCCGGGCGGCATGCGAGGTCCACCACGTGCTGCCGCGTCCGGGACCCGAGCACGATGGTCGGCTGAGGACGCACGACCGCGCTCGCCCGACGAGGGCCGTCGCTCGGCGAGGACCGAACGCGGTGCGGTCTCACCGGCGCGTGCTGGGCCGTCGACGCGACGACGCCAACAGCAGCATCACGGCGAGCCACGGCGTCGCGCTTCGAGGGGTGGCGCGACACGAGCAACCATCGTCGCCCGCCGTCTGGGAGAGGTCGGCGTCGGTCTCGGTCTGGGGGTCGCCCGTGGTGTCGGGATCGAGCGTGTCGCTGGTCGGTGGTGCATCCGACGTCGAATCGTCGCCGCCGGTCCCCGACGTGTCCCCGGTCTCGCCTCCGTCGGTGCCGCCCGCCGAGCCGACTTGCAGGATCACCGGCTCCGCGTCGCCGACATTGCCGGACCAGTCGCGAGCCCGGGCGCCGATCTCCCAGGTCCCGTTCGGAAAGTCCACGACCGGCAACACGAACGGCGGCGTTTCCAGCGTGGCCTGGTCGACCCCGTCGATGGAGATCGTCACGTCGCGCACCCCCCAGTCGTCCTCGGCCGCGACCTCGATCGACGCGGTGTGCAACGGTCCATCGACCGCCCCGGACGTGGGCGTCACGATGACGATGGTCGGGGCCTCCACGTCGGGAGGCTCGCCGTCGGCCGGACCGCAGGTCTGCGACGGGCCGCTCACCGGCCCCGGCCCGCATCCGGTCTGCCACGACAGCCCGTCGCCGTCGTTCGGTGCGAGCGGGAAGCCGGTGCAGCCCGGCGAAGGGTTCCACGTTCCGTCGGCGTCGTGGCACGGGCTGATGTCGATCCCCGCGTGACGCTCGATCCACGCCACGGCGGCCGAGGCCGGCACGTGCTGCGAGCTCCCTCCGCACGAACCCGGCACCGTGGAGGTGATCGCGAACAGGCGCCAGCTTCCGTCTTCGAGCTGGATGTAGGCCGAGCCCCCCGAGTCGCCGTTGCACACGCCGGTGCTCGGGTCGTCGTAGAAGATGCCGATCAGGCGCCCGTCGGCGGGAAACCCCGCGATGGTGCCCTCGATCCAGCGCTTGGTGCCGAATCCACTCCCGCCGTTGCTCGTCACCCCGAAGCCGACCAGGGACACGTAGCGCCCGATCTCCAGCTCGTCGTGCTCGCATCCCATCAAGATCGGCACGAAGGGCACGTCGTCGACCGGTTGCGCCAGCCTGCAGTACGCGTAGTCGTATCCGACCTCGGGATACTCCGGCGCCGCGGCGCAATACTGGGTCGCCACGGTCCGATCGTTGCCCGTCACGCCGAAGCGAACGGAGTTGGGGCTACCGCAGTGCGCCGCATACACGACGATCTCCGGATGCACCAGGGTGCCGCTGCACCCCCCGAGCCGCACGGTGGCCGGCCACTGACACGTCTGGGCCACCGAGCCCCCGATGACCGGGACGGGCTCGGGTGTCGGCACCGACAGCGACGATCCAGCCAGCGCGACGATCCCGACGAAGGCGACGAACATCGTCGGCATCCTACCCCCGCCCCCGCCATCCGAACCAGCGCGACGCCGGGCCTTCGTCCGTCGCGGCGATCCCCCGAACGGCGATGCGGCCCCTCACAGGCACCGCGCCACGCCGCGGACCCCCTCAGCTACAACAGACGGGAACGTTGTTGAGGGTACAACTCCCACCTTGTCCGCAGCCCTTGCCGCTGCAGCAGGTGCCCGGCTCTCCGCACGACATGTTCTGGTCCCACGCGGCCTTGCAGCACGTCGAGAAGTCGAGCTGGCAATCGGCGGTACACCCCAGCGTGCCGCCCTGGTAGCCGTTGTTCTGGCAGGTGTTGCCGCCGAGGTCGTTGCCGTCGCACTCGTCGGTGCCGTTGACCTGACCGTCGCCGCAACTGCTGATGCACTGGCTGGTGTCGAGCTGGCAGTCGACGGTACACCCCAGCGTGCCGCCCATGGGGTAGTTCTGGGTCTGGCAGGTCTCTCCTCCGAGATCGGCGGTGTCGCAGGCTTCGTCGCCGTTTTTGACCCCGTCGCCGCAGCGATAGCACCCCGAGGTGTTCAGCTCCGAACACCCGGTACCGCAGGCCAGCGATCCACCATCGAATCCCTGCGTCTGGCAGGTCTCGCTGCCGAAGTCGTTGCCGTCGCAGGCTTCGCCGTCTTGCTTGACGCCGTCACCGCAGCCGATGCAACTGCTGGTGACCACCTGACAGCTCGCCGTGCACGTCAGCGCACCGCCGTCGAATCCGTAGGTCGTGCAGTCGTCCCCGCCGAAGTCGTTGCCGTCGCACTTCTCCCCGGCCTCGACCACGCCGTTTCCACACTGGGCCGACGACGTGGTGCCGCCCGACTCGGACCCGCTCGTGTCCTCGCCCGGGCTGGTGTCTTCCCCCGAAGCGTTCGTCGCGGTCGAGGGGCTCGGCCCGTCCGACGAGACGTCCGAGCTCGACGCGTCCCCGCTCGACCCGCCCCCGTCGTCGGTCGAGTCCTCCTGCCCGGGGGGATGCTGGTTCCCGCCTTCGTCGGGTGGAGCCTCGAACGAGCCGTCGTCGACCTGCACCGAGCAGGCTGTCATCCCCGCCAGCGGCCAGACCACGCACAGCGCGCAGGTGTACACGGTCCGGACGCGACCTCCCAGGCTCGACGTGCTCTCGATCATCGAAGGAAGGACCTCCCCGCGCGCTATTGGCCGTCGACGGTGGAGATTGTGACGGAACCTCACGCGCCGGGGTCGGTCGGCGATACCACGCTTTACGCCCCCCGAGACAACGTTCCGCGCCGCCGCAGCCGGGGGTAGATCGACGGCAGGACCACGAGGGTCAACAGCGTCGACGTGACGAGCCCCCCGACGACGACCGTGGCCAGCGGACGCTGAACCTCGGCCCCGACGCCGGTGGCGAGCGCCATCGGGACGAACCCCAAGGCGGCGACCAGCGCCGTCATGAGCACCGGTCGCATGCGCCCCTGGGCCGCCCGACGCGCGGCCTCGGCCGGCGTGCACCCCTCGCGTTCGAAGGCCAGCACCCCCGACATGAGCACCACGCCATTGAGAACGGCGATGCCACTGAGCGCGATGAAGCCGATCGACGCGGAGATCGACACGGGCATGTCCCGCGCCGCCAACATGGCGATCCCGCCGACCCCTGCGAACGGCACGTTGGCGAAGATGAGCAGGGCAGGACCGATCCGTCGGAAGGTCACGACCAGCAGCACGACGATGGCGACCAGCACCAGCGGCACCACCACCGCCAGCCGCGCTCGCGCCTCGACCAAGGTCTCGTACTGACCCCCCCAGTGCAGTCGAAAGCCGGGCGGCACGTCGACGCTCGTGCGCACCGCGTTCCGGGCCGCGTCGACGACGTCTCCGAGGCTCGCCTCCCGCACGTTGAATCCCACCACGATCCGTCGTTGTGCATCCTCCCGGTTCACCAGGCTGGGGGTGGGCACGAACCGGATGTCGGCCACCCGTTGCAGCGGAACCCAGCGATCGGGCCCCAGCACCACGGGCACGTCGTCGAGGGTGAACGCCGACGGCGTCGTGCCCAGCCGCAGGCGAATCGGAAGACGGACCGGTCCATCCCACGTGCTGCCCACGTCGATGCCCGTTCGGACGGCCCGCACCACGTCGAGCACGTCCTCGCTCGAAAGGCCGAGCTGTCCGGCGGCCAGGCGCTCGGGCAGCACCTCGGCGACCATCACCGACGGGGGGGCGAGCACGCGGACGTCCTCCGCACCGTCGACCTCGCTCACCGCGGCGCGCACCTTTTGTGCCAGGTCGTGCAAGGCCTCGAGGTCCTCGCCGTAGATGCTGATCGCCACATCGGTGACCGACCCCCCGAGTAGCTCGTTGAAGCGCATCTGGATGGGCTGGGTGAACCCGAGCTCCGCGCCGGGGGCCTCGGCCTCGATCGCCGCGTTCAGGGCTTCGATGAGATCGGCCTTCGTCACGCCTTCGCGCCACTGGCCCGTGGGGGCGAGCTCCACGAACACGTCCGCTTGCTCGAGGCCCATGATGTCGGTCGCGACCGCCGGGCTTCCGATGCGCGAGCTGACGGAGCGCACCTCGGGGATCGCCCGCAAGATCGCCTGCTCGAGCCGCGTCGATTGCTCGACGGCGGTCTCGAGGCTGATGTTGGCGGGGCGAGTGGTCTGGATCACCAAATCGCCCTCGTCGAGCTGGGGCACGAAGGCGGTGCCCGCCCGGACGAACAACCACGCACCCCCGGCCAACATCGCCGCCGCGGTCATCCCCACCACGATCGGGTGCCGCGTGCCCCATCCCAGGATCGGCCGATACCCGGCGGCGAAGGCCCGAACCAGCCAGGGATCCCGCGCAGGTACGTGCGAGGGCCGAAGCAGGAGGGTGGTCGCCGCGGGAACGAACACCAGCGCGAGCACCAGCGACGTGACCAGCGCCATCACCACGGTCGCCGCCATGGGACGAAACATCTTTCCGTCCACCCCCTGCAGGGTGAGGATCGGAACGTAGACGATCACGATCACCAGGACCGAAAAGAACATGGGACGGGCGACCAACTGCATCGCCCCGGTCAAGGCCCCGACGTCGACCTTCGTTTCACCGCGCGCCCGCGCGCCGCCCAGGGGATGAAAGGCGCGCTCGACCATGACCACCGCGCCGTCCACCAAGAGCCCGAAGTCGATCGCCCCCAGGCTCATGAGGTTGCCGGGGATCGAAAACAGCACCATCCCCGCCGTGGCTCCGAGCATCGACAGCGGAATGATCGAGGCCACCAGAAGCCCGGCGCGGATGCTCCCCAGCATGGCGAGGAGGACCGCGACGACCAACAACGCACCCTCGCCCAGGTTCTTGCCCACCGTGCGCAAGGTCGCCAAGACCAGAACGCTGCGGTCGTAGACGACGTCGATCTCCACGTCCTCGGGCATCGCCGCGACCACGTCG
>CAZYSW010000164.1:8025-11186 GCA_964650105.1 uncultured Nannocystaceae bacterium | reverse complement strand
GTCAAGCGCAAGGTCTCGCTCAAGGCGCTCGATGTGCAGGAGCCGCGCGACGTCCGTGCGTAGCCTGATCTCGCGGATCCGCTTCCACTCGCGCCGACGGAGCCTGCGGAGGGAGTACTCGAGCTTGAGGCGGGTGTGCTCCTCGCCGTAGTAGTCGAGAAAGCCCGAAGCGTTGCGCGAGAAGAACGACAACGCGTCGGCGTCGGCGAGCAGCAGCGTTTCTTCGTCCTCTCCCGGCCGTTCGTGGTCGGCCACCAACATCGTGACGTGGCCGACGATGGTGGGGGCGAGCCCGATTCCGCCCAGTCGGCGTGCTACCAACAGCGCGCCGGAGCGCGCGTGTGCCTCCTTGAACGCCTGATAGTCGGCGGCGTGGTGCTCGATGCGGTGGTCGGCCTCCGATTCCAATCGTTCGGCGTCGTGGAAGAGGGCGGCGAGCTGGACCACCATGCCGGCTCGGGGGTCGAGACGTAGGGTCCACTGCCAGGTGTCGCGTGCATGCACGTAATCGGCCGCGACCAGGGGCTTGCGCAGATCATGCATCGTCTCGTGGCAGCGCAGCGCGCGATCGAAGGTCGGCCCCTGCGAGAACGTGTTGCGTCGGTCGAGGCGATACTGGTACCGCGTGAGCACCTGGACGGCCGCCCGCGCGGCGCCGTCCTCTCGGCCGTACCACAGATGGAGCGAGAAGGGTTCGGTGCGGGCGTCGACGGCCGCGTCACAGCGGGCGACCTCCAGGTCGTCGTCGGACCAGGCGTCGAGCAGCACGTGCACCTCGTGGGGCCGCGGCGCGTCGGGCCGTCCGCAGTCGGCCGGCACGAACGAGGAAATCTCGGGGAACTCCGCGTGCAGGCGCGTCCAGTCGATGCCCGCTTCGGACGGCGCCCCATCGCCGCCGAGTCGACCTACGGTAACGTGCTCGATCCGCACCACGACGATCCCGGACGCAGCGGCTGGACTCCCCGTCGGGCCCCCGCCGCCGGACGGAGGACTACTACTTCGGGACCTGGAATCCAGTGGGTGCAAAGGCAGGGGTCGTGGCGTAGGAGAGCACGAGCCTCCGCGGTCTCGCGGAAGCGGGTCCCGCATGACGGCGAGCGTCGGAGGAAAGCTGCTGGTGTTGCTCCCAGGGATGGGAGCCGTCGCCACCACGTTCATCGCCGGCGTCGAGGCCGTGCGTCGAGGGCTGGCGCATCCGGTCGGCTCGCTCACCCAGCTCCAGACCATTCGAATCGGTCGACGGTCGGAGGGCAACAATCCGCTGGTCCGCGATTTCGTGGATCTCGCATCCCTGGAGGACCTGGAGTTCGCCGGTTGGGACGTCTTCCCGGACACCTGCTACGACGCCGCACTCAGAGCCAGCGTTCTGCGGCGAGAGGAGCTGGCCATGCTCGCGGATTTCCTGCACGCGATCGTTCCCATGCCGGCCGCGTTCGATCGTCGGTACGTGCGGCGCATCGACGGTCCGAACAAGAAGCCCTGTACGCACCGTCTCGCGCTCGCCGAATCGCTCCGAGAGGACATCCGTGCCTCCTTGCACCGCAGCGAGGCGAAGCGAGCCGTCATGATCTGGTGCGGGTCGACGGAGGTCCACCAGGTTCCGGCGGCCTGCCACTGCTCGCTGCAGGCGTTCGAGGCCGGGTTGCGCGCCGACGACCCGGCGATCTCGCCCTCTCAGCTCTATGCCTACGCGGCGCTTCGAGAAGGCGTCCCGTACGCGAACGGGGCGCCGAACCTCTCCGCGGACTGCCCGGCCTTGGTCGAACTCGCCGAAGAGCAGCGCGTGCCGATCGCCGGCAAGGATTTCAAGACCGGCCAAACGCTCATGAAGACCATCCTCGCTCCCGGGTTCAAATCGCGGATGCTGGGGATCCGTGGGTGGTTTTCGACCAACATCTTGGGCAACCGCGACGGCGAGGTGCTCGAGGATCCGGAGAGCTTTCGCGCCAAGGAGGTCAGCAAGACGGGCGTCCTGGACGCGATCCTGCAGCCGGAGGTCTACCCGGAGCTCTACGGCGATCTGCACCACAAGGTGCGGATCAACTACTACCCGCCCCGGGGCGACGAGAAGGAGGGCTGGGACAACATCGACATCTTCGGATGGCTGGGCTACCCGATGCAGATCAAGATCGATTTTCTGTGCCGGGATTCGATCCTCGCGGCCCCCATCGTGCTCGATCTGGTCCTTCTGCTCGATCTCGCCCGTCGTCGCGGATGGTTCGGAGTCCAAGAGTGGCTCAGTTTCTATTTCAAGAGCCCGCAGGTCGTCCCCGGCCACGTTCCAGAGCACGATCTGTTCATCCAACACTTTCGCCTCAAGAACACCCTCCGGGTCCTCGGCGGCGCCCGACCCCTGACGCACCTGCCCGAGAGCTTCGACGCCACCGAGAAGTGAGCCACGAAGTCCGGTATGTTGCGCCGGCCCTCCACGACGGCGAAGTACTCGGACTCACAGGCACGCCGGTGCGACCGTGCAGTCGCACGTGGAGCTCGGGTTCGGCATCACCTCGGGCGGATCGAAGACGTACTTGTTGGCGCACCAGATCTCGCTGTCGTTGAGACCGCACCCCATCAGCATGCCGTCGCAGTTCTGGCTGCCTCCGTGGCACTCGACACTGCACGTGCCTTCGCCGCAGTTGACGATGCTATCCTCGCACGACCAGGTGCCGTCGCACACGATGTGGCAAGCATAGGCGCTGGGGCAGTTGATGACGGAGTTCTCGCACGCAGTGGTGTTCGTGCACAGGAGGTTGCACGCGAAGCTCTGCGGGCAGTTGATGACGATGTCGTCGCACTCGCCGGTGCCGTCGCAGAGGATCGTGCAGACCCCGTTGATGCATCCACCCGTGCATACGGCCGGGCAGGTGCCGCCCGGCGGGGTCGCGTCCGTGCCGCAGCTTCCGGGGATGCAGCCCGAGGTGTCGAACGTGCAGCCTTGGCTGCAGGCGAGGTTGCCCCCCGCGTAGCCCTGGGTCACGCAGGTCGCCCCGCCGAGCTGGTTGCCGTCACACTGCTCGATCCCGGTCCACAAGAAACCGTCGCCGCAGCTCGCGTGGAGGCAAGACGCGAGGCAGGCATCGTTGTTGCTGGCGTTGCCGTCGTCGCACTGCTCGACCCCCGTACGCACGTGACCGTCCCCGCACACCGCGTTCAGGCAAGTG
>CAZYSW010000164.1:0-8015 GCA_964650105.1 uncultured Nannocystaceae bacterium | reverse complement strand
ACAGGCGTCGGTGTTGTCGGCGTTGCCGTCGTCGCACTGTTCCCCCGTCTGCACGATGCCGTCACCGCACCCCGGCTGCTGGCAGGCGTTGGTGCACCCGTCGTCGTCGATCTCGTTGCCGTCGTCGCAGGCTTCACCTGGTCCGACGAAACCGTCGCCGCAGGTGGCGAGCTTGCAACCCTGGACGCAGGCGTCGGTGTCGTCGGCGTTGCCGTCGTCGCACTCCTCGACGCCGGCCTGGACGAAGCCGTCGCCGCAAGTTGCGAGCTTGCAACCCTGGACGCAGGTGTCGGTATCGTCGGCGTTGCCGTCGTCGCACTCCTCGACTCCAGCTCGCACGAACCCGTCGCCGCACACCGCCGCCTTGCAGCCCTGGACGCAGGCGTCGGTGTCGTCGGCGTTGCCGTCGTCGCAGTCTTCGACCCCCTGCCACACGAACCCGTCGCCGCACGAGGCCGGTTGACAGGTGGCGAGGCAACCGTCGTCGTTGCTGGCGTTGCCGTCGTCGCAGACCTCGTTTCCCGCCCACACCGAGCCGTCGCCGCACGAGGCGGCGACGCAGGTGCTCAGGCAGGCGTCGGTGTCGTCGGCGTTGCCGTCGTCGCACTCCTCACCGGGCCCCACCACCCCGTCGCCGCACGAAGCCGGCGCACAGGCATTGGTGCACGCGTCGTCGTCGATTCGGTTGCCGTCGTCGCAACCCTCGCCCGGGCCCACGAACCCGTCCCCGCAGGTGTTGGAGACACACGTATCGAGGCAGGCGTCGTCGTTGCTGGCGTTGCCGTCGTCGCATTGCTCGACGCCCGCCCAGGTGAATCCGTCCCCGCAGCTCGCGGCCGTGCAGTCCGTCAGGCAGGCGTCGGTGTCGTCGAGATCGCCGTCGTCGCACGCCTCGACGTCCTGCCGGGTGAACCCGTCACCACACGTCGCGGGGACGCAGCCGGACACGCAGGCGTCGGTGTCGTCGGTGTTGCCGTCGTCGCACGCTTCGACGCCCTCTCGGACGAATCCGTCGCCGCAGAAGGCCTCGAAGCAATAGTCGAGACACCCGTCGGTGTTGTCGTCGTTGCCGTCGTCGCACTGCTCACCGGGTTGCACCACGCCGTCGCCGCACGTCGTCGGCTTGCAACGCGAGGTGCAGTCGTCGGTGTCGTCGGTGTTGCCGTCGTCACACCCCTCGCCGGGCCCCAGAAACCCGTCGCCGCAGGTGTTCACCTTGCAGGTGGTGAGGCAGCCGTCCTCGTTCACCGCATTGCCGTCGTCACACTCTTCACCGTCCTCGACCAGGCCGTTGCCGCAGGTGTCGGGGGGGCCGTCGGTGTCCGAGCCCGTGGTGTTCCCGGTCGCGTCCGAGGTCTCGCCGGAGGTCCCGACGTCGTCGGATCCCCCCGTGTCCTCGCCGAGCGTGCCGAAGGTGGCCGGAGCGCTGCCGTTGGCGCCCGCGGAGACCTCGACCGGCGATTCCCCCTGGGCGCAGGCGCTCACGAGCCCCAGCGCGACGAGCATGCGTTTGTACGAGGACACGAAACACCCACCCCGACCCCCGATGCCGGCGGTCTCCCGAACCGCATTGGCCGGCCGACCCCGGGATCGTTCGACTTCGTTCTCGGTGTGGACTCGCCGTGGGCCAGGTTACGCATTTCACAGCCCCTTCGGCGCTCGAGATCGAGCTCTATGCGGGCCGAGCAGGATCTCGGGCGTCGGGTCGTTGCGCGGATCGGCACCGCACGGGTGCACTCGTGCCCACGAGCCAGCGCATCGTGACGGAGCCCGAGGCCGCCGTCGACCGACGCCGGCCCCGGTGTCGGCGGGGAAGGAGTCGTCGCCGCGGGAGTCTCCGCTCTTTCGCTAGGACGTGCGGGTGGCGGTGTGTTCTCGCAGGGCGGTGAGGAGGTCGCCCCACCAAAGCCCGATCATCCGGCTGAACGCGGGACCGACCAGGCCATGGCGAGCGGGGTGATCGTCGGGCAGACGGCTCCAGCCGCGATGTTCGACGCGTACCAAGGTTCCGGTCGAGGTCGGTTGGAAGGTCACCTCGACGGTGGTGTGCTCGTGCGGGGCGAAGTTGACCCCTCGCCATTGCAGCACGATGCGACGGGGGGGCTCCCACACCATCACGCGCCCGACCTCGAACGTCCGTTCGCGTGCGTCGAAGGTCACCGTCTCGAACAGTCGTCCGTCGAGACGGGGCTCGAAGAACAACCGCCCGGGGTTCTTGCCGGCGATCCGGAACCTTCGACCTCGTCGCCACCACAAGTCGATCTCTCGGGTGAAGACCTCGAACGCATCCTCGATGGAAACGGCGACGTGCACGGTCGCCGCTGCAGAATCGCCCGGTGCGGTCACTTGCGAGCTCCTCGCTTCCGTCGACCGCCCTCGGATGCGCCGGGGCGCGGACGCGTTCGCTCGGCGTGCTCCTTGAACGAGGCGAGCTGCCCGGTCCAGAACGCCTCGACCTCCTCCAGCCACGTGCGTAGCGCGTCGAAGGGGGCGCGTCGAAGGGCATAGACGCGTACGCGCGCGTCGTCCTCGAGCACGCGTTCCTCGACCAGTCGGCTCTGGCGAAGCACCCGAAGGTGGCGGCTCAAGCCGGCGGGGCTGGATCGGAGGGCCCGAGCCAGCTCGCCCGCACGGTAGGGTCGCTCGCGCAACAGCTCGACGATGCTGCGACGCGTTCGATCGGACAGCGCGGCGAACGTGCGGTCCAGGTCCGTCGGCGCGCTCAAGCGTCGACGCCTCGGGTGCGGATCCGCTGATAGAACCACCAGTGGTGCCCCCCGGGGTCGCGGCACTCGTAGCCGCGATCCACCCAGTAGTCGTCGCCGTAGTCGTGCGTCTCGATCTCCCGGGTGACGACGGCACCGGCGGCGCGTGCCCGTTCGCAATGTGCTTCCACGTCGTCGACGTAGACCATCAGGTTCTGGGTATTGGCGCCGCCGATCTGCGAGGGCGGCTTCATGTAGGGGAACGCGTCCGGGCGCTCGCCGCAGACCATCACGAGACCCTCCCCGTACACCAACTCGGAGTGCTCGATCGTCCCCCCTTCGCCTTCCACCTCGAGCTGGACCTCGAAACCGAACGCCTCGCACAGCCAGTCGATGGCGGCCGCGGGATCGTCGTAGTAGAGGGTGTTCGAGATTCGTGGCCATCCGGGAGGCGTGGGTTTCATCGGGGTCTCCTGGTGGGCAGCCTGCAATTAGTTGACGTTTGTGTCAACTAAATTCTCTCGGGGCTGTGGGTTCCGTCGGCGCCCGGTCCGAGCGACGCGTGGGCCCTCGACACGGCACGAGTTGCCCTCCGTCTCCCCCCCACGCGACGCCTCCGCTATCCTGCCCGGGCGCAATGCCCGGCGACGACGAAGACCCGCGACGGCTCCGGCCATACGGTGACGGGCCGACGCAGCGGTCCCGAACGACGGGCGGCGCCGCGTCGGAGGCACCAAACCGTGAACGATCGTGATCCGAGCTCGAACGCGAACCGACCGTGCCCGCGCCACGCCCTGCGGCTGCTCGCGGCCCTCGTGCTCGGCGCGTGTACCCAGACCAGGTCGACGGAGACGCCGGTCCCCGCCGACGACCGCGCCCGCGCGACGGGTTCGACCGAAGCGCCACCGCCCGACGAATGGCCCGAGCTGTTCGAGGCCAGCGATGGCCGGTTCGGGTTTCGCAACGCCCAGGGCGAGGTCGTGCTGCCGCCCCGATACCTGATGGCCTACCCCTTCTCGGACGGTGTCGCCTTCGTCGTGGACGAGGAGGGTTGGGCGTGCATCGACCGCGGAGGGCGCGTCCTCTTGCGGCCGTTCATCTTCGACAACGGCCCGGACTACCTGCATGAGGACCTGTTCCGCTACGTCGAGGGCGACAAGGTCGGCTTCGCGGACCGCACGTGTACCGTGGTCATCGGGGCGTCGTGGGATTTCGCGGGATGGTTCGACGAGGGGCGGGCGCCCGTGTGTCGCGGTTGTGCGATCCGGAGCGATCACGAGCACGCCTCCCCCTCGGGAGGCGTGTGGGGGTTCATCGACACCGAGGGGCGCGAGGTCGTCCCGCTGGAGTGGGACTCGATCTTTCCGTTCCGCGACGGCGAGGGCACGGTGTACCGGGGCAACATCCCCCGTCGCGTCGACCACAACGGTCGGATCTTGCCGGTGATCACCGAGGTCCGCTTCGTCGCCCTCGACGACGCGGCCCGAGGACACGCATCGGCCCTGGCCGAGCGTCGCGAATCCCTCGCCGCCTGCGCCGACGACTTCGCGGGGCGACGAGGCGGGGCCGGGTTCGTCCGCATGGTGCTCCGGCACGGCGAGATGGACATCAGCGGGTTCGGCGACGAGACTCTGCACACCTGCCTTCGCGAGGTGCTCGAAGGTTTGGGTCCGACCGGCAAGCGAGATGCCGCGCACCTCACCTTCCGTTTGGGCACGCCCCCCGGCGAGGCCTCGCTCGATCCACCACCGCCGCACGCCGAGCCCCTCGTCTTGCACGATGACGGGACCTGCGGGTGGATCGAGCGCTTCCCGTGCAAGCCCAAGAAACGCTGCCAGGCTCCCGAGGAACACACCGTCGTCTGCCCCGATCGCCTTGCCGCGAGCCCCTGAACCCGTCGATTCGATGTCACATGCCGGCCGACGACCGGCTCGGTGCACCGCGCCGGGGCCCGCGGTCTCGCTGCGCTGCGACGGCACCCGGCGATGTCGGCCATGCGCCGTTTCCCGAGCCTTCGCGGCTGCGATCCGCGATCGAGCCGAGCCTTTCCGACCGATGTGCGCCCCAACGGGTGTCGGTCCCGCGTACATCGTACGACCGCGGCGCGATTGCAGGGTGCTGCCGTGCTGGACGACGGGCGTGCGCGCGCGGTGTTGGCACGGTTGTCGCGGCCGACGCGTGCCTGGTAGCGTGTGGCGATGGGCCGGTATTCGCGGGACACGGTCATCGTATCGAATACGAGCCACGACAGTGACGACCCCTACGACATCATCGAGTCCAACATCTCGTTCGTGAACGCGCAACTCGCCGAGCAGATCCGCACCAGCGAGCTGTCCCGCGACGCGCTACGCAGCTACTACGCCGACTACTACCTCGCCCAGATGAACAACGGCGGCTTCTCGCAGTTCGTCTACAATTCCCGATGGGACCCCGACGTGATCGGGTACGTTCGCGAAGGGGTGGAGGCGGTCGGGGCCGTCGAGCACCTGGCGCTGTTCGAACGGGCGTCGCGGCTGGTGGAGGACCTGGGGCCGAAGAAGCTGAAGCGCTTCCTCGACAGCGGCTATTTCGGCCGCAACCGCATCCGTGACGCGCTGAGCGTCTTCGACGACGAGTTCTTCGCCCTCTGCGAGCGCGAGGACTTGATCGCCCTCAATGCCCGATGGCTGCGTGGGCTTCCGAACCTCTGCGTCCTGTCGCTCGAAGAGATGCATCGAGAGCTTGGCCGGCGCGTCGATGCGCTGCCGGACCGAGCGGAACGGGTCGCGCAGGCCCGCGCCGACGAGCCGAGGTCCTTCCAGGTCATCCGCGCCCTGTGTCGAGCCGCAGGGCAGGAGCTTCACGCCGTGACCGAGGCCGACCCGACCCATCGGTACCGAGGGCGGCGAGCCATGGCGTGGCACTTCGTCACCGACGCCGGCCCTCACTACATGGTGGAGGTCGACGACCGAGCCATCATGTTCGGTGGCGACACCGGCGAGCCCGTTTGCGAGCTCGCGCTCGGGGACGATTTCCCCGACGCCTGAACGCCCACGGTCGGCGACACGAAGGCGCCGCCGTTGGGGCGAGGCGTCGCGCCCCCGTCGCGTCGACGCGATCAGGCGCGAGGACCGGGGAAGCGGGTGTCTCCGCGGCGGAGGGTAATCTGGAGCTGGTCGAGGTGCTCGAGGAAGGGCACCACGAACTTGCGGGTGAGGCCGGAGATGGCCTTGAGGGCCTGGACGTCGATCGTGCCGGCCTCGGCGAGGTGGCGACGGATCTTGTCGACCAGAGCGCCGTGGGCTTCCTTGGAGAAGGACAGCTCCTGCGTGACCTTGACGAGCCGCCCGGTCCGCTGCAGCGCCCCGACGATCTCCACGACTTCCGCCGTGCGCAGGCCCGTCGATTCCTCCACCTCGCGGATCGTCGGGGGTGTGAAGCCCCCGCGCTCGTAGAGGTCGAGTACCTGTTTCATGTGTCCCGAGAGCTCTCCTGCCGGGTCGAGGCCCTTGCCGGGCCGGGCCAGCGTGCCCTGGTCGTCGACGGCCCGCAGAGCTCCGCGTGCGATCGCCTGGTCGATCGCGAAGGCGGCGACGTCGGGCGCCACCTTGCCCCCGAGCAAGGCCTCGAGGGTGGCGCGGGGCAATCCGGGGCGAAGGGGGTTCTCGGCGTGGTAGCGATCGACGGCCGTGATCGCAGAGGCGCCCAGGGGTCCGAGGAGCTCCTCGTGAACGAAGCGATCATTCCCCAGCGCCACCACCTCGCCGCGCTTGCCCGAGGCCTTGTCGAGCACCGCCTGGGCGTCCGCCACTCCGCTACGACGGACGATCGCGTCGAGGCCGATGCCCGCCGCACCGGCGTCGCGCACCAGCGCCACCACGCGCGCGGTCGGGTCGGCCCCCGCCAACGCACGACCGAGCGCGATCCAGCGTTGCCGCTGACCGCGGCCTTCGGAAGGCTCGGGATCCACGATCTCACCGCCGCCGACCGTGAGCCCCTGGTGCGTTCGACTCGGATCGGAGAACGCCCGGACGATGACCCTCGCACCGCGCCACAAGGGAAGCGGGCTGTCGAGGCGGACCCGGACCAGCGCTTCGTGACCGGGGGGGACGATACCCTCCGCCTCGTCGTGCGCGCTCCACAGCGGATCGAGGCGTCCGACCGCGTGGGCCGTGCCCACGCAGACCTGCAAGGTGGTCCCCGCCTTCCAGATCGCCGCCGATCCGGGCAAATGGTGCAGCAGCGCATGAAAGGCACAGCCGCGAACCACGGTGACCCCCCGGGTCAGGACGTCGCCGCGCCGCGCCCGATCCTTGTCGATCGCCAGGTTGAGGGCGATCCGACTGCCCGCCACCACGCGATCGAGGTCGGTGCCTCGCACCTGGGCTGCGCGCGCGCGCACCGTCTGCACCGGACGCTGCTCACCTTGGGGCAGGAGCGTCAGTGACGCGTCGCGTCCGACTTCGATGGTGCCGCGCAGGAGCGTACCGGTGACGACCGTACCGTGCCCCTTGATCGTGAACACCCGGTCGAGCGGAATGATGGGCTCTCCCTTGGGATCCCGCGGCGGCAAGCGGCTCGCCATCTTCGCGATCGCGCCGCGGAGATCCTCCAGGCCGGCGCCGGTGTGGCCGCTGCAAGGCACGATGGGGGCGTCGGCGAAGACCGTGTCCTCCAGGGCCTCGCGCACGTCGGCCACCGCCAGCTCGATCGCCTCGGGATCGTCCTCCAGGCGATCCACCTTGGTGAGCGCGACGACGCCGTGCTGCACGCCGAGCAGCCGACACACGTTGACGTGCTCGCGCGTCTGGGGCATGACCCCGTCCTCGGCCGACACGACCAGAATGACGGCGTCGATGCCTCCGGCGCCTGCGACCATGGTGCGCACGAAACCCTCGTGCCCCGGGACGTCCACGAGGCTCGCCTCGAGGCCCGGCGCGATCGCGAACGGGGCGAAGCCGAGCTCGATGGTGATCCCGCGGCGTTTCTCCTCGGGCAGACGATCGGTATCCTGTCCGGTGAGCGCCCGCACCAGGGTGGTCTTGCCGTGATCGATGTGCCCTGCGGTTCCGAGAACCAGCGAGCGGGGCGCCTTGGCCACGGCAAGAGGGTAGCAGCCGCAGGCTCCGCGTGAACCTCCGCGATTTGATGGGGACCGGCGCGGTGCCTCCCTGTCGAGGTTCGGTGCTCCCTCGCTTGTGTTACGCTGGTCGCGGCGAATGGGCGAAGCCGGAGAACGTTCACACCCGCGCCGGATCGGGCGCTATCGCGTGTTGCGGCCCATCGGGCACGGGGGGATGGGCGTCGTATACGCAGCCTACGATCCGGAGT
>CAZYSW010000163.1:0-11220 GCA_964650105.1 uncultured Nannocystaceae bacterium | reverse complement strand
ACGTTGTCCTTGACGATCGCCGTCACGCGCTGCTTGCCGTCCTTGGGCGCCCCCTTCTTGCGCCGCCGGCACAGCTCGAACGCGTGCCGAATGATCTGCTCCGAGGCGCGCCGGGTGATCACGCGGGTGTCGATCGCGACCTCGGTGCGTCCACCCGGCTGCAGCTTGCCACCCGTCGGCGAGTACAGCCCCTCGGTGTTCTCGCGCAGAAACACCATGTCGACGCGCCCGGGCTCCCACACCTGCTTGTGCGCCCCGTGGATCCGGTGCTGCACGCCCGCGTACAGCTTCACCGGCCGCACGTTGGCGTAGAGGTTCAACCGGATGCGGTTGCCGATGACGGGTGAGAACCCCGCCATCTTTCCGTCCTTCATGGTGACCGGTCCGGTGCCGTCGGGATCGGGCCACCCCACCGCGCCCAGGAGGATCAGATCGGCCGCGGCACAACGTTCCTCGGCGCCCACGGGCCAATCGCGATCCCCGTGCTCGAGATAGTACTGGCCGCCGCACGGGATGTCGTCGATGTCCCAGGCGATCCCCAGCGGCTTGGACACCGCTTCCAGCACGCGCAGTCCTTCGCGCATGACCTCGGGTCCCGTTCCATCTCCTCCGAGCGTGACGAGCTTGTACGGCATCGGAGCCTTCTTACCGCACGCCACCTCCACCTCTCTCCCGCCGCGCGGTGCGATCCCTCACCGCCGCCTGGCGACACCCGCTCGCGAGTCTCGAGACGCGCTCGTCAGGCGCCGCGCGCGGGCCTCCGGACGTGCCGGTTCGCCGATCGCATCTTTCGTCCGGCGTGCGGTCGAGCCTGCGTGCCGATCCCCCGACGATGCACGCCACGGGCCCCGCACGCCTGGACGTCCGCACGATCCACGCGTCCCGACGAGGTCCTCCGCGCGCAAAGCCCCGGCCGGCGCGACGCGAGATCCCGGTGCGGATCACCGCCGCTCATTCGAACAAGGCGGCCAGCTCGGCGTGCTGCGCGGCAGCGTCGTTCCAACCCAGCTCGATGAGCGCGTTGACGTACTCGGGATCGAACAGCACGTAGCTCGCCAGGTCGCTCTCGGTGACGTCGTCGGTGGCCTCCACCGTGCGGCGGAGCCACCGCGCGATGAGCCCCCCGTAGCCCGCCAGCCGCGACCGACGGATGATGTCGTACGCGATCTCGCCCAGGTCCTGACTGGGCTGGATCAGCACCACCTCGACGTACTCGTAGGGACGCTCGCGCCCGGGGATCGCCTCCGCGATCACCCTGGGAAACTCCGGCCCGTAGAGGCGCGTTCCCGCCAACACCAGATCGTTGGTCCGTTGGATCCGCGCCAGGTCCTGCTCGAGCTTGTCCAACATCAGCGCGTTGAGCATCTTGCCCAACATGAACACCGCGTTCGGATAGACCACCTTCGCCCGCTCACGGGCGCGCATCGCCGCCGTCACGGCCCTGTGCTGATGGCGAAGCCCCACCACCAGCAGCCGATTGGCGCCCAAATGCATCGCGGGGCGAATCGGCGTGTTCTGCCGCAGGCTCCCGTCCACGAAGAGCTGGTCGCCCACCCGCACGGCCGGAAACAGCACGGGGATCGCCGCCGAGGCCAGGGCGTGCTCGGCCGTGATCGCCGTGGGCACGATCGTCTGCCCCGGGGCGTCCGACCACCTGGGCAGCCGCCCGGTCTGCGTCTGCACGAACACCGTCGTCGTCCCCGTGACCAGCTCGGTGGCGCTGCACGAGAACGCGTGCAGGTGCCCGCGATAGAGGTTCTCGCTGATCCCCTTCCACGGGATCTGCGTTCGCACCACCGATTCCATGTACCGGGGATCGATCAGCCCGCCGAGCGAAGCCCCGTGCGTGGTCTTCGGCAGGTTCTTGCCGAACAGCACCTGCGGCAGCGTTCGCATCTGACTCCAGCCGAACCGATACACCTCGTCGAGCCGGATCTCCTTCCACACCCGCGCCAACAACCGCCCCTGCGCACGCGGCCGGTCGCAGGTCGCCGCCACGTAGGCCCCGTTGACCGCGCCGACGCTGCTCCCGGTCACCACGTGAAAGGGCGACCGCTTGAGGCGCTCGCGGATGTACCGGAGCACGCCCACCTCGTAGGCACCGCGAGCACCACCTCCCGAGAGCACGAGCCCCACGCGAGGACGGTGATCGACCCGCTCCATCAGCGCAGGCTAAAACCCCACCTGGAAGCAATCGCAGCCGCCCGCGGTGCAGGTCTCGGGCGGTGGCGGGTTGCCGGCGGCCAGGGTGATCGCCATGCCTCCGGGGACGCGCGAATCGTCGCGCGGGTACTGGTCGATCTTGCTCTGGATCAGATTCGCATCCGCGTTCGATGCCGCGATCGCAGCGATGTCCGCGTTGGTCAAGAACGGGATCTCCATCAGCATCGTGCCCTGCACCGAAGTGCCGTCCCCCAGCGTCGGGTCGATGAACGTCTCCACGGGCTCCGGCAGGTAGACGCACTGCGCAGGGTCGAACTCCGAGAAGGCGTTCTCCGGGCAGTTGGTCGCCGAGTCGGCGGTCACCCACATGACGACCCACGCCTCGCAGCTCGAGCCCACGCACTTCCAGTTGTGCTTGAACTTGTAGACGAGGTTGTTGGTCGTATCGATGCACGGGTGCAAGCACGGGTTGAGCATCACCGGAAACGCCTGTCCGGCTTGCACCTGGTGCTGGAGGCAGACCTGCCCGCGATGAAACGCGATCGGCTTTTGGCTGAACGTCGCCGGAGCCGGAGACTCGGTCGAGCTGGTGTCCACGTCGATGGGCACACAAACGTTGTTGAGGAGATCGCACTCTTCGCCGCGCCCTTCGCAAGGAAGGGACTCGTCACACTGGCCCGACGAGCCCACGGGGCCGCAGCCCACCCCCAGTGCACACGCCACCGTTGCAGCCTTGATCGTCTTGCCCATGACCTCCCTCACTTTGCGGTCGTCCGGCGAAGGCCGATCTTACGCCGATCCGGCGGCGGCGCTCACCTTTCTCGCCCGTCCCACCTGCCCCCACTTGTCTCACCCGCGTCGTTCCGCGGGGGCCCGACACCCCGAAAAACCGGTGCCCCGTAATTGCGTGGTCCACCCGCTTGTGGCACCGTCTCGCCCGTTCCCGCGCCACGGCTCGGCGCCCGGGACTCACGATTTGGCCGACGAGGCCAGGGGAAGACGGACGATGCTGAAGAACAAACTTGGAGGCTTTCTCTTGATCGGCGGCCTGGCTCTCGGACTGGCCGGCTGCAATGGTGACGACGAGGACGACGGCGGCGGCAGCTCGGCGACCGCGACCGCGACCGCGACCGCGACCGCCGGTGGTACGGATGCCACCGACTCGGCGACCACCAACGACGACAACTCGAGCGACCCCAGCGACACGACCGATCCGGGCACCACGACCGATCCGGGCACCACGACCGATCCGGGCACCACGACCGATCCCGACAGCTCGACCGGCGGCTCCGAGTGCACTCCTGCCGACGAGTGTCAGTCCGACGCCGACTGCAACGGCGGCTCGTGCATCCTCTGCGAGTGCATCGGCGGCCAGGACAGCGGAGACGCGTGCGCGGTTCCGGACTGCAACGCCTGCGGCGACTGCAACATGTGTGTCGCGTGCACGCAGGGAGCGGGCGGGGACTGCGAAAGCGAGCTCCAGGCCTGCAACGCGAACGACGAGTGCAATGCGCTCGTCAACTGCCAGAACATGTGCGCCGACGCGGCCTGCGTCCAGCAGTGCATCGACGACCACCCCGATGGCGTGGCGGACTTCCAAACGTTGCTCGGCTGCATCATCAACGCGTGCCCCTCTTGCAACTGATCACCGCGTAGGGCCGCAACGGCCGTCGATGGGCGCCGGACCTCCCCGGCGCCCATGCCCCGGACGAGGCCTCGCCAGCGAAACGAAACCCGACCCCCTCGCCGAGGCGGTCGGGTTTTCTCGTTTTGGCGCGCCACGGCCTCGCGCGGTCACGCCTGGTCGTGCATCGCAGACCTCGCGCGAGACGAGCACACCCTCGGCGTCGTCGCTGACCGGGGGCCAGACGCAGGAACCCGAGCGTCGAGCCACGCAGCCCACAGCAACGGCGACGGTGTCCTCGCGTTCGATGCCCTGTCAGGCATTGCCGAGCGCCTGCGCGAGCTTTTGTGCCAGCTCTCCGCTCGCATCCATCTCGCGCACGATGTCACAACCCCCGATGAACTCGCCGTCGATGTAAAGCTGCGGAATCGTCGGCCAGTCCGAGTACTCCTTGATCCCCTCGCGCACCTTGGGATCCGACAACACGTTGAAGGCGTGGAAATCGACGCCGTGCTTCTTGAGGACGTCGACCACGGCCGCCGAAAACCCGCACTGCGGAAAGCTCTTGTTGCCCTTCATGAAGAGCATGACCTTGTTGCTCTTGATGAGCTGCTCGATGAACTGCGTCGTGTTGGGATCCGCCATGTCCGACCTGTTCTCCGTGCCTCTGCAGCCCGACGGCTTCGCGCCGCGTGCGCTCGAGGTGACGTCGGGGTAGATTTACGCCAGCCCACCGCCGAAGCAAGACCGCCGTCGCCGCTCGACCCCTGCCTTGCCGCTCGGGCGACGGTCGGGTCATGGTGGAGCACGACGCTCTGGCGCGCCCCCGACTCGTCCCGAAACCGATGCGCAAGCAACGCCTCCTGCACCTCCCTCGCCGCCGATTCCTGCAGGCTGCGGGCGCCCTCGCGGTCCAACCTCTGCTCGTCCACCCGGCGCAGGCCCGCGCCGCCTCGAAGATCCTCATCGTGGGCGACAGCATGATCGCGGGCGGGTTCGGGCTCTTCTTGGAGCGCGCCCTCCGAGGCGAGCACGACTTCGAAGTCCTGCGCATGGGCAAGAGCAGCACCGGGCTCGCACGGCCCGACTTCTTCGACTGGATCGCCCAGGCCCGGCGCCTCACCGACACGTTCACGCCCGACGCCTCGGTGGTCATGTTCGGGGGGAACGACGTGCAGGGCCTGTACATGGGCAAGGGCCAGTGGATCCGCTGGCACGAGCCGGGTTGGAACGCGGAATATGCCCGCCGCGTCAACGCCCTGTGCGACGTGCTGGCGCCCGCGGGCCAGCGGATCTTCTGGGTCGGCATGCCGGTGATGCGCCCGGCCAAGTTCCACGAGCGCGTGCAGCGGGTGAACACGATCTTCCGGGCCGAGATGGCCATCCGCCCCAAGGCGGAGTTCATCGACGTGTGGTGGGTCCTGGCCGACGAGGAGGGCAACTACGCCGATCGCATCGTGCTCGATCCGCCCGATCCCGAGGCCAGCGATGCGACCAAGGCCCCCGCAAAACGCCCCAAGCGCGTCCGCGTGCGCGCCGGTGACGGCATTCACCTGTCCCCCGCGGGTGCGATGCACCTCGCCCGCTACGTCCTCCCCATCATCGTGCGCGAGCTGTGAGGGGATCGTGAGCGCTCGCGAACCACGGCCCCGCGCCCACCTTCTCGACCCTCGCGCTCACCTCGCCGTCCCGCTCGGTCTGCTCGTCTCGATCGTGGTGCCCGCGACCGCCCACGCGGCCAACGGCGCCACGCCCCGCATCCCCCCGGTGTTCAAGCTCGAGCAGTGCTTGACGGTGGTGGACCGTCGCGACGACCCGGTCTTCCAGCTCGACTACGCCATCGCGCTCGAGAGCACGACGATCACCGACGACGAGCTCTCCGACTCCAAGACCTTCCAGTTCTTCGCGCTTTGCCGCGATCACAGTCCGGCCGAGTTCCTCCCCAACTGGATCGTGCGCGACGACGCCGACCGGGCCCTGCAAAAGCACATCATCGACGAGTCGCTCTACCCCGACGACGACGAAGTCCTGGCGCTGGCGCCCGCGTGGCGCACCGGCCACGACGGGGGCGACACCTGTGTTCACCCGATCGTCGACGTGGCCGACCGGATCCCCATGACCTGCGAAGCGACGGCGGGGGGCGTCGCTTGGGACACCACCGACGTGCCGGCCGGCAACTACGTGATCCGCGGCTACACCTTCGAGCCCGCCGCCAACCTCTGGCAGGTCCGCCGCGGGGTGGTGCAGGTGACCGACGGAGACGTCGCGCCGGTGGCCGCCCTCATGGCCCCGTTGTACGACGCCAACGTGTACGCCGACCGTGGCCTGCGGCTTCGCGGTTGCATGGGCGGCCCCGAGGGCACCGTCGTCGAGCTCGCCTGGGCCCGCATCTTCGACCTCGAAGTCGACGAGCCCGACGACTGGCGACCGATCCTCGACGACGCCGGCGAGCCCGTCGTCCTGCCCGCGTCGGCTTGCGAGATCGACGTCCACTTCGTGCCGCCCGACGAGGCCGTCAACCACGCGGTCGTCTTCCGGGCCGTGGCGCGCGCCCCCGATGGGCGCGCGTGGACGGGCTATGCGCCCGGCATGGCCATCGTCCTCGCCGGTGACGGCACCGGGGACGAGACCGAGCCAGGCGAGACGCCCGATGCCTGCGGAGCCTACGAGGCGTCGCAGACCGAAGCGCTCGGCTGCGAGCCCGCCGATCCCGACGACGGCGGCGGCACGCCGGGCGAGGCCCATCCCGATGCAGGATGCCGCTGCGCCGCGCGCGAGGCCGCCCCCGGCGGCTGGCTGGCCGCCGTCGTGCTGGTCGCGCTCCGCCGACGCCGTCGATCACGGCCTCCGTCCGATCCCACCGCGGCCCACGAGTCGCTACACTCCCGACCTTCTTAGGTCCGTCGCGCTCGCAAAGGCCGCTCGCAACTCGCGGTCGGCACGGCGGGCGACCCGATGCGCATCGCGAGCGCGCCTGGCCTCCGACCACGACGCGCATTCCTGCCCGATCCTTTCCACCGCCCTCACCGAACCCGAGCCCCCGATCCCCCGCCGATTGTGGCGATGACGACCTCGTGCCAAAGTGGCGGCCGTTTGGCCGGGCCCAAGCCGCTTCGCGATCGCTGGATCGAGTGGGTACTCGCCCATCATCGATGGATCGTCGTTTGCGCGGTGCTGCTCAGCATCCTCGCGGGCGGGATCGCCTCGCGCCTGACCGTCGACAGCGATCTGCGGCGCCTTCTGCCCCAAGACCACCCGGTGGTGCAGAGCCTGCATCGCATCGAGGAGACCTTCGGCAGCACCGGCAGCGTGAACCTGGTCGTCAAGGGTGGCACCGCCGAGGCCCGCCACGCCTTCACCGACGCCGTGGCCGAGAAGCTCGAGGGACACCCGCTCCTCGACAGCGTCGACTACCGCCTGCCCAGCACCTTCTTCGCCCAGCACGCGCTCTACTACCTCACCGACGCCGAGATGGAGGAGCTCGACGAGCGCATCCAGGCCTGGATGCACTACGAGTTCTGCACCAAGGCGCCCGAGCAGTGCATCTCCGACCCCGACCCCAAGGCACCCGAGCAACTCGAGGCGTTCGTGGAGGCCAAGCGCAACCAGGCCCACGAGCGAACCGGCTTTCGCGACCGCTACGAGCGCGACGGCATCGAGGCCGCGGTCATGCTGCTGCACCCCGTCCAGTCCGCGGCCAGCCTGGACTTCGCCAAAGAAGTCACCCGCGCCATGCGAGCCGAGCTGGCCGAGGTCTACGCCCGCCCCGATGCGCCGTGGGCCGGCTCGGGCATGACCTACAACATCGTCGGTCCCTACGTCACCAAGGCCGACGAGCACGAGACGATCCGCAAGGACACCTTTTGGGCCAGCGTCTTCGCCACGGCGGGGCTGCTCACCGTCTTGTACCTGCTGTTTCGCTCCTGGCGAGCGATCTTCGTCCTCCTCCTCCCCCTCGCCTGCGGCGTGTCCTGGACGATGGCCGTCACCCAGCTCGTGCTCGGCCACCTCAACCTCATGACCAGCCTCATCGCCTCGGTGGTCATGGGCTCGGGCATCGACGCGGGCATCCACTTCTTCGTGCGCGCCCGTCGAGAACGCGAGCAGCACGACGACGAGCAGGCGGTCGTGCGCGCCTTCCGGGGCGTCATCGTCCCGCTTCTGGTGGCCTCCAGCACGACCGTCGGAGCCTTCTTGACCATGGCCAGCTCCGACTTCCCGGCCTTCCACGAGTTCGGGATCATCGGGGCCTGCGGCATCGCCCTGTGTCTGCTCGCCATGACCACGGTGCTGCCGGCCTTCACCTACCTGGTGGGGATCAAGAACGTGAGCCACCCCCCGCGGATGCGGGGCCTCATGACGCGCATCGTCATGGGGCGCCCCGGCACCGTCCTCGGTCTGGTCGCCCTCGTGACCGCGCTCGCCTCGTTGGGCGTGCGCCAGGTCGAGTTCGAGTACAACGGCCGCGCGCTCCAATCCGACTACGCCCGCGATCACACCGAGGCCGACACCCACCTCATCTCGAAGATCTTCGGCAAGGACATCCACGCGGGCATCCTGGTCCGCGACGACCTCGCGCAGACCCGCAAGACGCTGCAGCACGCCCGCCGTGAGCACGAGGCACGCCGCGCCGAGGGCCGCAGCGTGGTCGCGGCCCTGTTCGCCGCGCCCGACCTCCTGCCCGACCCCTCCATCGACCTCGAGGCGCGCAAAGAGGCGATCGACGTCCTGCTCGAGGAGGACACCATCGACGAGCTGCGCGAGATCGCCGAGGGCAGGGGAGATGGCCCCGAGCGCAAGCTCACCGCCGAGGACGCTCGTCTTCTGCTCGACATGCTGGAGGCCCAGCCCTTCACCATCGAGGATCTCCCCCCGGTGCTCCTCGACAAGGTCCGCAGCCCCGACGGAGCCTACGGCATCTTCGCGCACCCCGACTTCGACGCCGCCGACATGCGCAAGGGCGTGGAGTTCATGGTCGAGACCGCCGCCTACCTCGAGCCCGGCGACGAGGGGCGCTTCGTGGGCGAGACCACCGTCTACGCGGCGATGTTCCTCATGCTGCAAGACGAGGCGCCCGTGGTGCTCGGCGTGGCTGCGCTCCTCATCGCCGTCCTGGTCTACTGGCAGGTCCGTTCCGTGCGACACGCCGCCATGACCCTGCTTCCTTTGGTGCTCGCGCTATGGTGGCTGCTCGGGGTCATGGGCGCGCTCGACATCCGCTTCACGCTGTTCAACCTGCCCATCCTCCCGGTGGTGCTCGGCATCGGCGTCGACAACGGCGTCTACTTGACCGATCGGATCTTCCGCAACCGCACCGAGGCGGCGGCCCTCGCCCGCTCGGTGCAGGAAACCGGCGCCGCGATCCTGGCCGCCACCACCACGACCGCCATCGGCTTCGCGGCCTTCATGGTGGCCGACTCGGCCGGCGTCCGCGGGATCGGCTTGGTGGCGCTCGTCGGGATCCTCCTGGCCGCCGTCGCGGCGACCCTCGTCCTCCCGGCCATCGCCGGCCTCGTGCAACGGCGACGCCCCTGAAGCGCCTCGGGGCCACGACCCTCCGAGCGACGCCGCCCCTCCTCGGAACCCTCGTCGACGACGGCCCGACGAAGCTCGAACCCCGCCCTCGTCTACAGCGACGAGTAGACCGCGTGCCGCCCCGTGCCGATGCGTTCGAGGCGACCTTCCTTGACCAGCACCCCCAGGTGGTGCCGCAGCACCTTGCGATCGAGACGGCTGTAATCCTCGATGTCGTCGAGCGTGACGTCCCCGTTGCCCTCGATGAAGGGCATGATCAAGCGGGCGAACTCCTCGGTGGTCATGCCGCCGTCGTTCTTGGACCCCTTGGCCTCGGCGCTCTCCTTGGTGGCGGCTTCCTTCTCCGCGTAGGCGTCCTCGAGCTCGTCTTCGAGGATGCGTCGCTTCCTCTTCTTGCCGTTGCCGTTCTCGACCGGCGCGGGCTCGCTGAACCCGTCGCGAAGATCGCCGAGGGTGATCTTCGCGAACTGCCCCCACAGCCCACGAGAGTCCAAGAAGCGAACCAGGTCGCCCAAGGTGACGTTTTCGGGATTCCTCAGCCCCTTGAGGGTCTCGAGCGCGCTCAGGCGCTCCAGCTCACCCGAAGGAACTTGGGCACGAAAGATTGCATTGGGATCGTTCGGCATCAGGAGAGGGCTCGGTGCCGTATCGGCGGGTACGAACGCGAGAGCGGGTGCACGTCGCGTGCAGGAGCCACTTCGAATCGGGGTGCACCATCGGGCACACGGCTACGGGTCTCGTCCGGAGGGGCGACCGCGAGCTCTGTGCGTCGTTGGACGCCTCCGACCGAACGGGTCGCCCGAATCATGTCCCACGCCCATGGGGGGGTGCAAGTCATCGGCCCGGCGGAGGCAAAATTCGGCCCAACTTCGCCCGCATACGCACCAATTCGGCGGCATCCAGGCCGTCGCGACCGCCGCTGAGCGCCAGGCCGCCCCGCCGGCCCAGCGCCCGCCGCAGGCGGCTCAGGACGTCGATCCAGGCGTCCAGTCCGTCGATGACGGCGTCGGCGTTCTGCTCGAAGATCGCCTTCCACAGCGTGACGTCGGCGGCAGCCACCCGCGTCGCATCACGCCACGCCCCCGCGGCCAGCGACCACGGCAGCGCGGCACCCCGCGACGTCGAGCGGCGATCCAGCTCGACCTGCAGCCTTCGACCGACTTCCATCAACGTCAAGGCACCCAGGTGTGGAAGGTGACTGGTCACCGCCACGCAGCGGTCGTGCAGCGCCGCGTCCAGACACAGCGGCTGGGCGCCCAACCCCTCGACGAAACGCCGCATCGCGGCGACGTCCCGGACGCGAGACGTCGACGAGGGGCACAGCACGAAGCGGCGCCCGTCGAACAGATCGTCGCGCGCGTGCTCGATCCCGCCGCGTTCCGATCCCGCCATGGGGTGCCCGCCCACGAAGCGCGGACACCCGCAGGCCTCCGCCGCGGCGACGACCGTCCGCTTGACGCTACCCACGTCGGTCACCAGCGGACGCTCGCCCGGCGGCAGCGCCTGCGCCACCGCGGCGAGCCGAGGCAGCGTCGAGACGATCGCGGGCAGCGGCATCGCCAGCACGATCAACGCCGGCCGCGTCTGCTCGACGAGCTGGTCCAATCGACCCGGCGGCGCGCCCTCGTCGACCGCCCCCCGGCCGATCGTCCGCCGCAGCACCCCCGGCCGATCGATCCCCCACACCCGCGCTCGAGGCCAGCGCCGCCGGATGGCCAGCGCCACGCTCCCCCCGATCAGCCCGCAACCGACCACGACCGCGGTCCAGCCGGCGCGCCGGTCCGACCACGGCCCCTCCCGCCGAGACGACGCCATCCGTCGGCCCATCGCCCCGACCCGACCAGCCCCCCCCCCCCCCCCCCCCCCCCCCCACCCCCCCCCCCCCCCCCCCCCCCCCC
>CAZYSW010000162.1:0-11247 GCA_964650105.1 uncultured Nannocystaceae bacterium | reverse complement strand
GTCAACATCCCGCTCGATCGCCAGATCATCCACACCATTCCCCTGGAGTACATCATCGACGGGCAGGGGCAGATTCGAGACCCGATCGGGATGAACGGCGTGCGCATGGAGGTGAAGGCGCACGTCATCACGGCTGCGGTCACGAGCGTTCAGAACATCGTCAAGTGCTGCAATCGCGCCGGCCTGGAGGTGGTCGAGGTCGTGCTCGAGCCGCTGGCCAGCGCGGTCGCGGTGCTGCACGCCGACGAGATGGATCTCGGGGTGGTCCTCATCGACATCGGGGGCGGCACCACCGACATCTCGGTCTACAGCGAAGGCAGCAACGTTTTCACCTCGGTGATCGTGATGGGCGGGCACCGAATCACCCAAGACGTCGCGCATGGGCTGCGGACCTCGGTCGCCGAAGCCGAGGCCCTCAAGCGCAAGCACGGATGCGCGCTCATCAGCATGGTCGAAGACGACGACTTGATCAGCGTGCCCGGGGTCGGGCCGCGACCCCCGCGGGAGTTCAAGCGTCGATTTTTGGCCGAGATCATCGAGCCGCGCGTGGAGGAGATCTTCCTCCTGGCGCAGCAGGAGCTCATCTCCAGCGGCTGCGCCGAGCTGGCCGCCAGCGGCCTGGTGCTGACCGGCGGGTCCGCGAAGATGGAGGGGATGACCGAGATCGCCGAGGACATCTTCCAGCTCCCGGTCCGGCGCGGCTTCCCGTCCAGCAACATCGGCGCGCGAGCCTCGACGAAGCTGGCCGAAGGCGGGTTCTCGGGGATGATCGCGGACCCCACGTTCGCGACCGGCGTCGGCCTGGTCCTGTACGGGGCCTCGCACGAGCCGCTCGAAGCCCACCTCCCCAAGAAGGCGATCGCCCGCGACGACGGCCAGCCGGGCTTGGCCAGGCGTTTTGCGAGCTGGGTCCGCGAGATGTTCTGAGCGGCCCCCGCCCGCGCGCGGTCTCGCAGCACGCTCGCGCCGGCATGATTTTGGGCCGGGCTCTGGTGCCGGTGCTCGTCAGAGGCGGGACTCGATCCAGTCCACCAGCATTTCGATCACCGGGGCTCGGTCTTCCGCCGGCTCGTTGTGCAGCTCGTGATAGTAGCCCTCGAAGCGCTGCAGCGTCTGATCGCGCGCTTCGGGATCGATCAACGCGGCGAAGGTCGCCTCGGTTGCGTGGTGGTCACAGATGCGGTCGCCCGTCCCCACGTACCAGAGCATCGGGAGCCGGATCCGGTTCACCTCGGCGCGGACGCGGTCGATCGCGTTGTTCATCGCCGCGAACCATCCGGCACTTACCACGTCGACGCGCCGCTCGTCTTCCACGTAACGGTCGACCACCGCCTGATTGCGACAGATCGCATCGGGAGGGATCCCCGATGGGAGGGTCAAACGGGGTAGCAGCGCCGCGGCAAGCTTGCCCACGGCGAGCTTGATCGGGTTGACCTTCATCGTCAGCCCCAGAAGCGGGCTGCTCACGATCGCGCCGCGCAGGGGTACCGCTCGTTCGTGGTCGAGCAAGTACGTGAGCACGATGAGGCCACCCATGCTGTGCCCGAACAGAAACCAGGGGAGGTTCTCGGGAGCCTGCTCGTCGGGCAGGCTCGCCGCCATCTGTTCGATCACGTGGCGAAGGTCGCTGGCGTAGTCTTCGAAGCGCTCCACGTGGCCTCGCGGCCCGCCCGACTTGCCCTGTCCGCGATGATCGAGCCCGAACACCAGGCCTCCGTGGGCGACGAGGTCCGCGGCCAGCTCCGCGTAGCGCCCGATGTGCTCGGCGCCGCCGTGAGCGATCACCACCACGAACCGAGGCGGATCCTCGGGCGTCCACTGCTCGACGTGAAGAGGCGTGCCGTCCGGTGCGGTGACCTGCCGCTGGTCGTGATCCACGACGCGGAGGTTACTTCGGCCGACGGGCAAACGAAAACGGGACCCGAAACCAAAGCCGCTGCGGGCACCAGCACCAGAACCAATGTCCGACGGCGGGAGCCGAGGACCGGAACCTGGGGCCAGGAATCGGAGCTGCAGATCCAGGCCGCCGACCCGAGCAGGGGCCGGAAACAGAAGCCGGAGCCCGAGCCGGGACGCGTCGGAGGCGGGAACGGGCCGCGGGGTCAGGGGAGGGGGTCGTCTTCGGGGGTGGGCCACCACCAGGACAGATCGGGCGCGGTGCCGGGACTGCGCTCCTTGTAGAGGCGGGCGTACAGGTGCATGAGCTCCAGGTCTTCGACGACGCGGTACTCGACGCGAGTGTCGTCGGTCTGCAGGATGCGTGGGACGTTGGGCTGGAGGCGATCGTTGACGCCCAGCGGGGGGTGCTCGGCGAGCCAGGCAGTGAGCGCGTCGCCGCCCAGCGCGTCGGGGTCGGCCACCACCATTTCCGCCCAGCGCTCGAGCGTGAAGCTCAGGTGCTCGAGATCGCCGGTCTCGGGGTCGAACCTGACGATCTCGTCCTTGTGAAGACCGAACTGTCGCCCGAAGACGTCTTCGGCGAAAAACAGCACCTCACGCGCCCGTACGTAGGGCATCCGCCACAAAGAGAGCTGGTTCCACTCCTCGATGCCGCGGACCGACGCCACGCTCACCGACGGCCGTACGAGGAGGACGCCGGCGAGCGTTCGGAACCCGTCGCGGAGGTGCAGGAGCGCTTCGAGCTCGATCTTGCGGTCGCGCGAGAGCGTGACCGGTGTGTCCTGCAAGCGCCGGGGCGCCCGGCTGATCGGGGGGCCCGCCTGCTCGATCAAGGTCACCAGTCCACGGTTGCGGGTCATGGTGGGAGCACGCGGTGAGAGATCACGGGGTCCGGGTGCGCAGCGAGTCGATCGCGTGGACGGGGGCCATGTCGCCCTGCATCAGGTGAGCGATGGCCGACAGGACCAGGCGCTGTGACTGCACCCGGTTCTTGCCCTCGAAGGCGGCCGAGACCACCTCCAGGGTGTAGTGGCCGCCGCCGCCGCTCACCTCGACGCGGGCATCCGGGAGCGCGGCCTCGATGGCCTCGCGGATCGCGTCGGGGATCGAGCCCTGGAATGTCGTCGGATGGTGGCTCATGGGTGCGAGTATGGTTCAGGTTGCCGCACTTTTGCGAGCTCGTCGCCCTCGAGGAGCTCGACCAGGCGACGGCCGACCTGGGTGATGCTGCCGGCGCCGAGCGTAATGACGAGGTCCCCCGGACGCGCCAGGGCAGCCAGCCGCTGCGGCACCATGTTCAGGTCGGGCTCGTACAGCACCGTCTTCCCAGGCATCGCCTCGCGGACGCGGGCGAAGAGCCGCTCGGCGGTGACCCCCTCGATGGGCGCCTCTCCGGCGGGATAGACGTCGGTCACGCACACCACGTCGGCCTGTGCCATGCAGGTGGCGAATCCCTCGAAGTTGTCCCGCAGGCGTGTGTAGCGGTGGGGCTGGAGGATGGCGATCAGGCGGCGATCGCCATAGCTGGCCCGTGCGCCCGCCAGCGTTGCGCGAATCTCGGTCGGGTGGTGACCGTAGTCGTCCACCACCATGACGTTCCGGGGGTTGCCACGCACGGTGAAGCGCCGCTGCACGCCCGCGAACTCGGCCAGGGCCTTGCGAATGCCCTGGACCGGGACGTTGTACTCGTCGCCGATGGCGATGGCGGCCAGGGCGTTCTGGACGTTGTGGACGCCTGGCATCCGCAACGAGAAGGCGCCTCGATCCTCCCCCCGCGTGAGGACGCGAAATCGCGTGGAGGGACCCTCGTGGCGGATCTCGGCCGCCACGTAGTCGGCGTCGTTGCGGGCGATGGCATAGGTGATGGTGCGTTTGTGGAGCTCGGGCAGGATGGAGGCGACGTTGGGATCGTCGAGGCACACCACCGCGGCGCCGTAAAAGGGGACGCGGTTGGCGAATCCCGTGAACGCTTCGAGCAGCGCGTCACCGGTCCCGTAGTGGTCGAGGTGCTCCCAGTCGATGTTGGTGATCACCGCGAAGGTGGGCGTCAGGCACAAGAAGGAACCGTCGCTCTCGTCGGCCTCGGCGCACAGGACATCACCATTGCCGATCCGGGCGTTGGAATCGAAGCTGTTGACCTTGCCGCCGATGACCACCGTGGGATCGATATCCGCGGCGTGGAGCACCGCGGCGACGAGGGACGTGGTGGTGGTCTTGCCGTGCGAGCCGGCGATGGCGATCCCCTGCTGGAGCCGCATCAGCTCCGCGAGCATCTCGGCCCGGGGAATGACGGGGATCTTTCGCTGGCGCGCGGCGACCACCTCGATGTTGTCGCGTCGAACCGCGCTCGAGGTGACCACGACATCGGCGTCGCCGAGGTGCGCGGGGGAGTGTCCCTTGTAGATCGTCGCCCCGAGGCTCTGGAGACGACGGGTGGTGTCCGAGTCGACGAGATCGGTGCCGGTGACCTTGTAACCGAGGTTCACCAGAACCTCGGCGATCCCGCTCATACCGATGCCGCCGACGCCGACGAAGTGGATGTGAGTGTCGCGTTTGCGGAACATGAAGCCGAAGACCAGTCAGAACCAGTAGCGCGCCCCCAAGGCGGCATCGATGTTCCAGAAGGACACGGGAGGCGCCACGATGGGGGAGTAGGCGACCTCGAAGAACACATCGATGGGAACGTTGTCGAAGTTGAGCGCCGTGCCCAGCACCGGTGCGCGGATGAAACCGGCGACGGGCGTGAAGCGTGGGCTGCTCGGCGCGATGCCAACGTACCGCTTGTGCCAAAAAGCGATGCCCAGGCCAACCCCTAGATAGAACTGGAGGTTCATACCTTCGTTGCTGTAGACCCGGCGCGGATGCCACAGATAGCTCGCGTGCAGGCGACCGCCGCCGAGATGGAACGGCCCGAACCCCACCGCGGATTCCAGCACGTGCTGCTGCCGAACAAACCATTTGAACGACAGGCCGGTGGGATCGCCCAGGCTGCCGCCGAGCCCGATGTCGCCACCCTTGCCCGGGCGGTGAGGAGCGGCGTCGGCGCGGGCGGCCCATGAACCGACAAGACCGAGGACGGCGACGGCCAATGGACGCCGCCGCCCCCGACGAGGGGCTGCGTCGCGCGTCCGTCTGCCGGTGCGACTCACCGGGTCGATCTTGCCTGGACCGGGCGGCATGCTCCACCGCGATGATCGAGGGCGCGTCCGATGCACACACGACCGCCCTGGCGCGGGAAATCGCCGCCCGCCTCGCACCGTGGTTCGAGCGCCACCACCGGGATCTCCCTTGGCGGAGGACGGACGATCCCTACGCGATCTGGGTGTCGGAGATCATGCTCCAACAAACCAGGGTGGAGACGGTCGAGCGCTACTTCGATGCGTTCGTGCGTCGCTTCCCGAGCGCCGACGCGCTGGCGTCCGCCTCCGAGCAGGAGGTCCTGGAGGCGTGGAGCGGGCTGGGCTACTACCGGCGGGCGCGGCTGCTGCACAAGGGAGCGCGTCACGTGGTGCAGGAGCGCGGCGGCATGCTGCCCGAGGACCTCGACGAGCTCCGGGCGGTGCCGGGGGTGGGGCGCTACACGACCGGGGCGATCCGAGCGATCGCCTTCGACGCCCCCGCTCCGATGGTCGACGGCAACGTGGCGCGCGTCCTGTCGCGCGTGCGCGCGATCGAGGACCCCGCCTTGCAGAGCGCGGACGCACGCGACCACTGGACGCTGTCGCGGGCCGTGATGGGGCACGGTAGCCCCCGGGTGCTCGCGCAGGCTTTGATGGAGCTCGGTGCGACGGTCTGCACGCCCCGCACCCCGCGGTGCGGGGATTGTCCGCTGGCGCGCACTTGTCTCGCGAACGCGCGTGGGCTGGTGGAGGTCATCCCGGCGCGCCGAAAGAAGACCGAGCAGCCGCTCGAGATCCTGTGTGCGCTCGCCGTCACGGTGGGCGACGAGCTCATGCTGATCCGTCGCCCCGATACGGGGTTGCTGGCGGGGTTGTGGTGCCTGCCGCTGCTGGCCCCCGATCGGCGGGCCCGGACGCGCCGGCCTGGGGCGGGGGTGCTTCGCAGGCTGCTCGGTCGTTCCGCCGCGCTGGAGCCGACGACGTTCACCGTGGTGCGGCACGTCTTCACGCACCGCATCTGGGAGCTCCACCCCGTGGCCTGCAAGCTCGAGCGACCGCCGGAGCTGCACGGGATCGCGGCACGGAGGGTGGCGTGGATCCGCAAGGGCGAGCGTCCCGAGGGCGGCATCCCCAGCGTGACCGAAAAGCTGCTGGCCTCCCTGGGCTATTGATTCGGGGACCGCCCGAAAAGCGGCGCGTCTTCGGATTCAGGCCACCGTGTACGTGGTGCCGCGGCCCATGCCGTGGCGCTGCAGATACGCGTTGCGCACGAGTTGCCCGATGTGGAAGCGGAGCTTTCGGCGGGCGATACCCGTGGCGTCTTCGAGGGCCTGCATCGTCGCCTCTCCCATCGCCTCCACGATGGGGACCAAGAGCTCCGCCGCCTCGTCGAGCGACATCGGCTCGTCGGCGTCGATCTTCTTTTGGAGGGCGCGCAAGCGCGCGGACTCCAGGCCGCTCTTCTTCTTGCTCTTCTTGGCGGTGGTGCCGGCCTTGGCGGCGGCCTTCTTGGCGCGGGCGGTGGTCGTGGGGGCGGCCTTTTTGCCGCGGACGGTGGTCGTGGCGGTGGCCTTCTTGCTCTTGGCCTTGCTCGTCGTCGTGGCCTTGGCGGCCTTCTTGGCCTTGCCCCTCGTGGCGGTGGTCGAGCGGGACGAGGTCGCCTTCTTGGCGGAGCGAGCCACCTTCTTGCGACCGCCCCGGGTGCTCGCCGGAGTCGCGTCGTTGTGGGCCTCTTCTTCGCCGCTCGCGGCCTCTTGCTCGGCGTGCGCCGGCGGCTCGTCGGACGATTCGCCCTCGGCCGGGAGCAACGCCTCGGCCAGGTCGGCCAGCGACAGCTTGCCCATCTGCTCGCCCCATCCGAGGGTGTGCGCAGCGTCGATCACGTCGCCGAGGCTGGCGTCGGGATCGATCCCCGTGGCCAGAGTCTCCAGCACGGCGCGGCGTTGCTCGATCCCGAGATGTCGCCGAAATGTCCGTTCGAAGCCGACGCGGTCTCGTTGCACGGCGCGGAACTTAGCAGCTTTGCCGCGGCCGGGCCAAGGGCGCCCGTGCGCGGGAATGGCCTCGTCGTCGCGAGGCCCATCGAAACGAACAATTCCGGAACCGCTCGGCGACGGCGTCACGGCCCGGGGACGATCGGCAGCGGAGGCAGTGGGAGCGTCGCGTCGGACTCGCCGCTGTCGCTCTCGACGATCTCGATGTCTTCGGGCGAGACGGGCCTGGGGACGTACGCCTCGATGGGGCGCTTGCGCCGGCCGCGGATGCGGCCCTCGGTCACCGTCACCGGGATCGGCTCGGCGAGGCGATACTTGTAGCCCCGCGTGTCGATTCGCATGTTGTAGGTCTTCTCTTCGAACTCGATGTTGCGACGAACGCCGACCGGCTGCTGACCCTCGCGGGTGTAGCTGCGGTGCGCGAGCAAGAACGAGAACATGCGCACCGCGTCCATGTTGTAGAGGCGGTGACAGCCGTGCGAGTAGCGGCGGAGGATCGACATGTAGTCGACGCTGCCGTGGGTCCGAATCCCGTTGTCGAGCTCCGCGATGACGTTACCCTCGGCATCCTTTCGCTCGCGGATGTGGTAGGCGGCCACCAGGCCGTACGCCGACTGGTAGCCGGGCCCGATCTCCGCGTAGTTCACGTCCTTGATGAACTTGCCCTTGCGCCAGCGACCCTTGATGAGCTCGGCGGGCGGGGTGGTCGGCGGCGGGATCCAGACCGGCGCGGCCA
The DNA here is from genome assembly GCA_964650105.1 of uncultured Nannocystaceae bacterium. Lineage (GTDB taxonomy): Bacteria > Myxococcota_A > Polyangia > Nannocystales > Nannocystaceae > CAZYSW01. The sequence goes on along the minus strand of CAZYSW010000162.1, from coordinate 3,499 downwards.
TGATGTCCTTCCACACTCGCTGGCCGACGTCCGAGTTCTTGTACTTGAGCATCACCTCGCCGTCGACCAGCTCGTTGCGCCACGAACCGATGGTGGTGCGCCAATGAACGAGAGGAATCTGCTGCCCGTTGTAGCTCACGAACAGCGTGAGGTGGGGGTAGCGCTTCCGAGGCTGCGCCAGCTTCTTGCCATTTTCGTCGTAGGGGAAGTCGTACCAGACATCGCCGCGATCGATGACGACCGAGAACTCCATGTCGTCGGCGTAGTACTCGGGGAGGGGCGGCATCTCGACGGCCACCAGCAGGTTCTCGAAGTCACCCTCGCCGAGGTCGGACAAGAGCGCGAGCTGCCCGCGCGCCGACTGGGGATCGGCGAGGCCGAGGGCGGCGATGGCGGCGTCGGTGAACTCTCGCACCAGGTTGCGCAGCTCGTGCTCGTTGCCCTGGCTGTCCTTCCATTTGAAGTTCTTCTTGTAACGGGCGGCGGAACCGTCTTCGAGGATGCTCGCGGACATGACGACCCGCTCCTCGATGACGCGGAGCAGCCGCTGGTGGACCGCCTTTTCGGGGCTGAGGGCGAGCATGGCCAGGTTGTCGGCCTTGAAGTGCCCCCAGCCCATGATGTCGTGCTTCTTCTCGAAGGCCGCCAGCGCGTGCGTGGTCGCGGAGTCGTAGACGCCGGGCGTGAAGTCGCCGAGCCCTCCTTTGGTGTTGAAGAGCCGCTCGCACCGGAACCGCCGCTGCGCGTGATCGATGACGTCGATCTCGTCCTGAAGCGCCCGCCAGCTCTGGTACAGGCGCTTGGTCTTGGGGTGCGTGGCGGCGGCCTCGAGATGCTCGGGCGAGCTCGGATCGAGCTTGGCCTTGCGCATGGCCTTGTCGAGCTTGGACTTGAACCACCGCGCGCTCTTGTTGCGCTTGTCCTGGCCCGTGTTCTTGTAGGCGATGGTCCCCTTGAAGCGCTCGAAGACCGTGGGATCGTAGCCGGCCTCTTCCAGACAGGGCACGAGCTCCTCGTCGAGGGATTCCCACTCGTCCCGAATCACCGCCAGGGTGGGCGGGATGCCGTACAGCTCGAGGAAGTTGCGCGCATGGGGCTCGAGGGGATCTCCGTAGGAGTCGATGCGGTCGTTGGCCAGGCCGATGTAGGTCTCGCGGAACTGGTTGGCCTGGTAGTCGTCCTGGCCCGGGGTCTTCTCGGTGAAGATGTAGGGAATCCAGGTGTTGCTGAGATCCACGACCGTGTAACCCCGCGCCTCGGCCTGGCCGATGCTCATCTTGCGGGGCTCGCCCTTGCCGTCGAACACCCAGGCGACCTTGGCCGGGTGCTCCTGGAAGGAGCGCTTGGTGACCGGGGGGACGGGCAGGGGGTCGAGGCCCTCGTCGGGGTCGGTTTCGGCCGCCCGGGCCGGCTCGACCTCCGTGGGCTCGGGCTGGTCGGCGGCCTTCTTCCCCTGGGCGCACCCCAGAGCGGCGGCCAGCAAGATCGCCCCCGGCCCGCCCCACGACCGCACAGGCCCCACCCCCCCGCCGCGGCTGGGGGCCCGCTTCCAGACGGCGCGATGACCGATCTCGAAACCCGCTCCCATGGCTTCCAATCCTAGCCCGCAGGGCCCCGACGCGCCAAAGCACGGCGGCATTCCCCGGGTCCTGGAACTTTACAAGCGACGGCCGCCGTGCAACCGTCCCCGGGGAATCATGCGGGTCGAGCTTCTTCTGCGCTTTGTCGTTCTCAATGGCCTCGCCATCGGCGCGGGCGCCCTGGTGGCCTCGTCGTGCACCGTCGACTATCCCATCGTGGCGTTCCGTTGCAACCCGAGGCAGTCCGACAACTGCCCCGAGGGCTATTTCTGCTGCTCCGACGATCCGGCCGCACCCGGCGGGAGCTTGCCGGATTACATGGGCAAGAACATTCCGAACAGCGCGGTGCCGTACTTCTCGGGGATGAACAACGCCCTGAGTCGATCGGGCATGTGTGTCAACACCGACGCGATCCCGCTGGGCGTCGGCCTGGCCGAACCCGCCGCCTTCAACTGCCCGATCCCGTGCAACCCGACCTGGGATGAGGAGGACATCAATCTCGTGTGCGGCGCCGGGCAGCGATGCTGCCAGACGGTGGAGATCCAGGAAGCCGACTGCGTGCTCGACGGGAACAGCTACCGACCCGCGACCGGTCACGACATCCCGGCGTTGACGGTCTGGGCGCCGGGCTCACACGCGACCCATCAGGATCCCAACGGAGAGAGCTGCATGATCGTCGCCCAGGGCAACAACTCGGTGCGCGACGACTGCATCCGGCAGCTCACGGTCGCCAACCAGCGCGGGTTCTGCATGAGCGTGCCGTTCTGCCCGACGGAGGCCGAGACGTACCTCGACGCGTGCGAGCGCTTGAACGCGGCGCCGCCGACCGGCGGCGTCTGAGCGGCCGGGCGCTTTCGTCGCAGCTTCGCATTCCACGCGTCGGCCGAGGTCGCTGCGTGCGAACCTCGGCGGTCGGGTGATCCCGACGCGCGACCGTTTCGGCGACCCAGCGTGCAACCGCGGGGCTCCGACCCGTTTGCGCGCATCTCGCTCGAGGGGGGGCCGCTGGAGGGCGCGTTGGCTTGAGCGCAGGACTCAATTACATTCGAGCGCCCGAGCGCGAAGGCCGCGCCTTCGGCGCACCCCTGAACCAGATCCATGGCGACGTCGTCCCGCAAGCAATCCACCTCGACCGGGTCGAAGAAGGCCGCGTCCAAGCGCGCGTCATCGAAGTCCGCACCGAAGACCGATGGCGCCCGCAAGACGGCCTCGACGAGCGCGGGCAAGAAGACGTCGAGCGCCCCCAAGAAGAAGGTGGCACGACGTCGGGCGTCGGCGGCGAACGGCCGCGACGACGCTCCGCTGCCGGCGGAGCCCACCGGGCGCAAGGGCGGCAAGAAGGCGACGAAGGCGCGCTCGGGGACCGGGCGGCAGCTCGTGATCGTCGAGAGCCCGGCGAAGGCGAAGACGATCAACAAGTATCTCGGTCCCGATTTCGTGGTGCACGCGTCGGTGGGCCACATTCGCGATCTTCCGGAAAAATCCCCCAAGGGCGTCAAACAGCCGGTGCCCGGGGTAGACATCGAGCACGACTTCCAGCCCACCTACGTCGTCTTGCCTGGCAAGCAGAAGACGGTGGCGGAGCTCAAGCGGCTCGCGAAGGAGGCGCCCGAGGTCTGGTTCGCGACCGACCTCGACCGCGAGGGTGAAGCGATCGCGTGGCACCTGTCGCAGGTCCTGAGCATCGATCCCGCGCGTGCCAAGCGGGTCGTGTTCAACGCCATCACCAAGAACGAGGTTCAGCGAGCGTTCGCGAACCCCCATCCCATCGACGAGCACAAGGTCGCGGCGCAGCAGGCCCGACGGATCCTCGATCGCATCGTGGGCTATCAGGCCTCTCCACTCCTTTGGAAGAAGGTGGCGCGCGGCTTGTCGGCGGGGCGGGTGCAATCGGTCGCGGTGCGACTCATCGTGGAGCG